>JAUVQL010000152.1 GCA_030598165.1 Acidobacteriota bacterium
CTCCAGCCAATCTTTGAGCTCCTGCGATGAGCGGACCTCCTCGAGTCCCGGCTCGGCATAGGACCAGATCGCTTGATTGACGGCGACCATTCGGGGCCGAATCTGATCGATTTCGACGATGGCGGCCTGCTTGAGGGAAGCGGCAGCTAGGAGGAGCAACAGTGTTTTCATGGCATCACCTCGAGGCAGGACCATAGCACAACAGCTTGCCGTTTTCTTCCCACTCCCGATTGGCGATGCCGCAGAAGCTAACCCACCCGCCCCAACCGACGATTCCCGGCGCCACTACTCGTATCTTAGTGCCGTTATCGGATCCACCCGCGTCGCTCGGAGCGCCGGGATGTAGCTCGCTAGCAATGCGATAAAACCGAGCAGCAACGGTGTTCCAATGAACGTGATCGGATCGAGGGTGCCGACGCCGAAGAGAAGCGACTGGATGAGCCGGGACAATGCGAAGGCCGCTACTAATCCGATACCCACACCAATGGCGGCGAGTTGGAGTGACTGCTTCATGATCAGCTTGAGGATGTTGCCGCTTTGGGCGCCGAGCGCAACGCGAATCCCCACCTCGTGCGTGCGTTGGCCGACGGAGTACGAGATCACGCCATAGATCCCCATTGCCGCGAGTATCAACGCGCCCAATCCCAGCATCCCAATAACTGCTGTTCCTCCAGCCCATGGGCCTAGTGACTCCCCTACGACTTGTTTCATGCTCCGGATAGTCGTGATGGGGAGGATGGGATCAACGGCCCAGACCGATTCCCGTACGCTGTCCACCAAAGAAAGAGGATCGCCGGCAGTCTTGACCACGATGAACCGGCGACGCGTGGTATCTTGAAGCTGGGGCAAGTAGATGAGCGCTGCCGTTTCTTCGTTCATCAAGAAGTGCTTGGAGTTGCCGACGACGCCGATGACAGTTGCCAGTCGTTCATCCTCGGTACCCGGGTCCAATCGAACTCGAGCGCCGATGGGGTCTTCGTTGGGCCAAAAGCGTTCCGCCGTTTGCTGATTGATGACGACCACGGGCGCGGCTTGATCGTTGTCCTGCTGAGAGAAATCCCTCCCCCTTACGACGGGGATCTCCATCGTCTGGAAGTAATCCGTTTTTTCCCAGAAGTTGTTGGCGCCGAGTTTTTCTCCCGGCTGCGTGGGCTCCCGTCCTTCAATCGTAAAGCTTTGCGACATGCTCTCGAAGTTGAGAGGCAACGGGTAAACCTCGGCAGCCTGCCGAACGGAAGGCAACGCCCTGACGCGTTCGAGAACCTGTTCGGAGAATGTGTTCGTTTCCCGATCACTGGCGTATTTCGTGGGGGATAAGATGGTTTCCATCGTCAAGACGTTGTCGGCGTTGAAACCGGCTTCGACGCTTTGCAGGCGAAGGAATGATTGGACCATCAAGGTCGAGCAAGCCAGCAGGATCATTGCCATGGCGACTTCAAAGACGACGAGCGCGTTCCTGAGCCGCCGCTGCTTCAAGCCGCCACTCCCTCCACGGTCGCCTTCCTTGAGCGTTTCATTGAGGTTGGGTTTCGTCGTTTGAAGAGCGGGTGCAAGTCCGAAGAGGAGCGACGCCACCAGTGACATGGTAATAGTGAAGATGAGCGCTCTGCCATCGACTGCGATCGCTCCCACGCGGTAGAGATCTTCAGGGATGGTGGGTCCGGTGAGCTGGACCAGCCAGTAAGCTGCAATGGCACCTAAAACCCCACCGATGAGTGCCATCACGGCACTCTCGGTCAGCAGTTGGCGGATGAGACGGCCGCGACCACCACCCAGAGCGGTCCGGACGGCGATCTCTCGGTTTCTCCCCGTGGCTCGCGCCAGGAGAAGATTACCCACGTTGGCGCAAACGATGAGGAGAACGAATCCTACCGCGAGAAAGATCATCCCAAACGTGAGCTGCAACATGTCATAGAAGAAAAGTAGGGACTTCCTCAACGGAATGACATTGGCGCCCCGTTCGTTGTTCTCTTTGGGATACTCCTGCTCTAGCCGTTGCATGATGGTGTCCAACTCGGCTTGGGCTTCCACCATGGTGGTGCCCGGCTCGAGACGTGCCACTACCATCAAAGGGCCGTTCATTTCTCGGCGGGTCTCATATCGGTCGAGCGGTAAAGGGGACCACATCTTTGTGGCACTGAGGGGGAACACGAACTCGGGCGGCATGACGCCAATGATGTCGTAGGTCTCACCGTTCAGTGTCACGGTTTTTGACAGGACATCAGGATCAGCAGCGTAGCGTCGTTGCCACAGGCCATGACTCAGGATGACCACTTTCTCGTTCCCGGTCTGGCCCTCGTCGGGCAAGAACCCTCTCCCCAGCATGGGCTCGACTCCAAGGATGTCGACCATGTTGGCGGTCAGGCGACCCACAAGTATGCGGATCGGCTCTTCGTCCGTAGACATGTTGACGCTCTGGTAGAAGTAACCTCCCACATCTTCAAAGACGGTCTGCTGCTCGCGAATGTCCTCGAAGTTCGGTGCGGACATGCGAAGTTCGTTGTTGCCGGATTGCCGATCCGTCTGCCAGATGTGTACGAGATGTTGGGGTTCGTCGAAGGGGAGGGGCCGCAAAAAGAAAGCGTTCACCAGACTGAAGACCGCAGTGTTAGCTGCAATCCCCACCGCCAACGTCAAAATCCCCACTGCCGCGAAGCCCGGATTTCGACCGAGCGTCCTCAGCCCATAACGTAGATCCTGCCAAAGGGTTTCCATCGATTCTCCTCCAAATCGGGGAGTCACAAAAGGGCGTGCCCCTGTGCCAAAACGTTATATGAATTAACGAAGGCGGGGGAAAGAATGTTCCCAGACGGTGGGCAGTGGCGTAAGTGCTTTTTGTGAAGGTGTTTGGAAAGAGGGCGAGATGCTCGGGGCATGCCTTCGCCCGCACGTGACGGCCTCGTCGTTAGTCCAAACCCTCGATGTCCTTGCTCAGTGTCTCAAATATCAGTGGCAGCGCTTCGCCATCCTCACCGCCACAATACGTCGGCTCAGCCTGAAACACTCGATTCCTGCCGGCTTCCTTTGCGCGGTAGAGAGCTTGATCCGCTTGGCGCGTTAGCTCGGCGCTATCTAACGAGTCTTGGGGATAACAGGCAACGCCGCCGCTGATACTGACAAATCCGAGTGGTTGACGTTCAGCATTTAGAAACGGGAAGCTCGAGATTTTCGAACGGAGGTTGTCCGCTATCTTGAGTGCCTGTGTTTTGTCAGTGTCAGGAAAAATGACGAGAAACTCTTCACCCCCGACACGCCCAACAATATTGTTCTGTCGTGTGTTTTCGGTCACCAAAATGGCCAGCTGCTGCAGAAGCTTGTCCCCAGCGACGTGCCCGTTCGTATCGTTGTAGTTCTTGAAGTTATCTATGTCGAAGAGAAAAATGGAAAATACGGAGGACTCCTGCTGGCTCTCATATACGCATTCCCCAAGAGTTACCGTCATATACTGTTTTGCGAATAGTCGTGTCAGCCCATCCATATCGGCGGTACGTTTCATACTGTGATAGGCAAGCACGTTCTGAACTGCCACGGACCCTATTTGAGACACGAGGTGTAATATCGTCTTTGCACTGTCCATTGGTGTGTCGAGCCCCGACAAGGCGATAAGTCCTACAGTTTCGTCGTTCACGACCATGGGGGAGATCAGGTCAAATCTTCCGACGAGCGGATTCTTCTCGACGAATCCTCTCTTCATTTCCAGCGTTTCTCCACTTAGGAAATCTGCCCGGCTCATGCTCCGCTGCGTTTGGGCGACAAAGCCGATATCGCCTTCGTCGATGCTTACCTCCGTTCCTGTTTTGAGCATGCTCTCGTTTGGGAAGGTTGCGGCAACCACGAGTCGATTTTCTCGGCCCGGATCGCTTTCAGCTCTCTTACGACGCAGAAAAATGGTGGCCCGCTTCGGTTCGAACATACGCAACACGATCTTGAGGAGCAGTGAAGGAACAAGCCGAGGTTCGGTTTGACTGTGGAGCTTTTTGACGAGGTACGAGAACTCCTTTAGACAGCGGGTGAGAAACTTGAGCTCGTCTTCGCGCAAACTCAAATCCCATCGTATGCTGGGAATGTCCCTCTCGAGCTCCACAAGCCGACGCTGCAATTCGTGGAGTCGTGATAGATACCTCTTCTTATTTATGTGCAACCGCACACTCTGAAGTACCAATAGGGTCGCCAGTCCTATGGCCAGAAGAGCAAGAACTATGATCATGACTAAACTACCAATACTAGAGTACCGGGTCAGTTTTGTTTGTGAGTCAGATCATTTTGCGGCCGATATGGTCGAAATGGGTAAACTCACGATCATCACTCCGCTATGCAAGCTACCTGCCAACCCCTTGTGTTCAGGACTCTTAC
>JAUVQL010000183.1 GCA_030598165.1 Acidobacteriota bacterium
ATTCGCGCCCCCGCCTTCGCAAAGGATACGGCGGGCCCGCCGAAGGTAATCCGTAGGCGAGTTGGCGTTAATTTCCTGAGATCTCTTTTGACTGGATTATTGAGTTATTGAATTCTTGGATTCTTGAATTCTTACTTTGTAACTATGGTGAAAAAGCTAGCTTATTTCATCGCGACCTGCGGATACACCGGCTACTTTCCGTTTGCACCTGGCACCGTGGGTTCTGCCGTAGGTGTGGTCTTGTATCTGATATTGCATGCTGTCGGATCGCCTTGGGCCATGGGATTGACTATTGTTGGAGCTACTGTCGTCGGAATCTGGGCAGCGGGTGTTGTAGAGCTCAACCAAAAAAAGGAAGACCCATCCATCGTGGTGGTCGATGAGCTGGCGGGGATGCTTCTCTCTTTCTGGTTGATCCCTTTGAGTTGGCTAGGGATCGTCATCGGATTCTTTGTGTTTAGATTATTAGATATCATCAAGCCCTTTCCGTGTCGACAAGCAGAACGGCTCGGTGGTGGATTGGGAATCATGACCGATGATTTGATGGCAGGTCTTTATACGAACGGCATTTTACGATTGGCCGGCCTCTTTATCCCGGCATTGTTGAAATGAGAAGAAGCCGCAAATGAACACGAATGAACGCAAATAAGAAGAATTTATTGGACTTGTCTCGAGTTTTCGTTCAGATCTTATTCGCGTTCATGTGCGTTCATGCGCGGCTGATTTTCTTGGTTTCGGTCTGAGTTCTTGAGTTCTCGAGTTCTTGAATTCTTACACTGTGACTTGCTATGAATGCTTCCATCATCATCATAGGTAGTGAGCTCCTCACACCTGGGAAGAACGATACCCATTCGGAATATCTAATTGAAAAGCTTACCTCGATAGGGATAGCCGTCGTCAGTCGTTCGACCATTGGCGATGCGAGAGACCTCATTGCTGAAACCGCGGGACAAGCCTTGGTGCAGGCTGATCTCGTCATTGCCACAGGCGGACTGGGGCCGACATCGGATGACGTGACGAGGGAGGGTTTCGCCGATGCCATGGGTCTAGAGCTCATCATCGATGAGCAAGTGATGTCCGGTATCCGCCGCCGGTTCCGGCGCCGAGGGGTCGAGATGCCTGACGTCAACCGTCGACAGGCCATGGTGCTTAGTGGGGCTGAAGTCATTCCCAATCCGGCAGGGCTCGCTCCGGCACTGTGGATCAAGTGGAGGGGCAGTCGAAATAAAGTGACGGAGGTCGTTCTTCTCCCCGGTCCACCGCGAGAGCTTCGCACCCTGTTCGAGGATTCGGTTTTGCCGCGGCTCGGTCATCGGGGAGGGAAAGTTGTTTTTCGAACCGAGCGCCTTTTTATCGCCGGTCTTCCCGAGTCCTCGGTAGAGGAGAAGATTGGGCCTATTTACAGCAATGTGAAGAATCCGCAAACGAGTATTTTAGCGTCGGGAGGGCAAGTCGAACTCCGACTTACGGCTCGGGACGAAAGCTTCGATGAAGCGGGTAAAATCATAGAAGAGCTGAAAGCGCCGATCCGGACTGCCCTGGGACATCACATTTTCAGCGAGTGTGGAGAGCGATTGGAGGAAGTCGTTGGGCGTCTGCTGACCCGGGCGGGAAAAACTATTTCTATTGCGGAATCCTGTACAGGTGGCCTCATTACTCACAGAATGACCGGGGTGGCGGGAAGCTCGAATTACTTCGAACGTGGATTGGTGACCTACAGCAATGCCAGTAAAGTGGAGCTTCTGGGTGTCCCCGAAAAGTTACTCGTTGAACGAGGTGCCGTCAGCGAAGAAGTCGTTCTTGCGATGGCACATGGTGTCAGGGAATTGTCCGGGACCGATCTGGGCTTGGCTGTGACCGGGATTGCCGGCCCTCATGGAGGAAGTCCGGAAAAGCCCGTTGGTCTCGTTTATGTTGGCCTCAGTGATGAGAAAGGTGAGAAAGCACATCGATACTTGCTGCCTGGCAACCGCTACCAGATCAAAACTTGGACGGCCCAACTGGCTTTGAACCTTCTTCGACTGCGGCTGTTGTGAGGGAAAAGTTGAGGGCATTCGTAGCTATTGACATATCTCGAGAGGTAATATTGTCGCTAGAGGATCTCGTTAGAACTGAAGAAAAACGCCTTCCTAGGGCACGATGGATTCGTCCTGCTAACCTCCATCTGACGCTTCGGTTCTTGGGCGAGACGAGTGAGTCGGTTCTAAGTGAATTGGGGAAGAGCCTCGAAGCCTCCGTGGCGCCGTATCCGCCCTTGACTCTGGACTATCGAGGTGTCGGCTTCTTTCCTTCCTCACGACGACCTCGTGTACTTTGGGTAGGAATGCCCAATCCGCCGGTTTCGCTCGCTCGGGTGCAGCAGGAAATCGAGACCATGGCGCAACGGCACGGCTTCCTGCCCGAAACCAGGAAGTTTTCCCCTCACCTGACTCTCGCTCGTTTTCGTGAGCCCAGGCCCGACCGACGGTTCGCCGAGCTCGCAAAAGAGCTGGAGAATCACCATTTTGGGACTTCACGAGTTCATGAGATCGTCTTGTACCAAAGCATCCTCCGACCGCAAGGGGCCGAATACCAAGCACTCCACAAGTTCCCCCTCTCCGGAGCTCGGTAAAACTTGGTATAATATTAGACTTAACCGAATTTTGTTGTCTACAAGCGCTCTAAGGCTGACTTCGATGTACGAGTTGGTTTACCAAGAAGGTGGAACGGAGCACGCCGTTCCCGTTGCCTCGGCAGAGTGTCTGTTGGGTCGCTCGCCGGATTGTGACGTCGTCATCAAGGATTTCGGTGTGTCTCGCCACCACGCGAAGGTGATGGTCGATGGGGATACCTGTCGTGTGGTGGATTTGAAAAGCAAAAACGGCACCCATGTGAACGGCGTCTTGGTCCTAGAGGCTTTCCTCAACGATGGGGACGAGGTGTCTCTGGGCAAGTTCTCTTTGCGCTTCCAACGTAAGCTCGAAGAAAAAGTGGTTCTCGATGAAGAAAAACCCATGCTGGAGGAAGAGGCCGGGACGGTCATCCGCAGCGTGGGGGATCTTCAAAAGTATCTAGAAGCTGAAAGGCCTCGAACCGAGACCTCTGGTGTGGAGCGGCCGGCCACCCTTGCCCCCGCAAAGCCTGACGATGTAGAAAAGACGAACCGAATTCTTCGAAGTCTTTCAGATCTCGCCAAGGCGCTCATCACTGCGCAACCCGATCAACCCGAGGAAGTTTCCGAGCGCGTAATGGATGCGGTTTTCGAGTACATTCCTGCCGACCGTGGTTTTCTCATGTTGCTCGACGAGGAAGGTAACCTCAGACCTCGAGTCGTGAAGAATAGACACAGCGGAGAAGAAGACGCAGCAGCGAAGATCACGATTAGCAAAACTATTGCCGACCGCGTTGTCAATGATCGGGTGGCAATCCTTACTTCCGATGCACAAGTAGACCCCCGTTTCGCCACTGGCGAGAGTATCCGGTTTCATGGGATACGGTCCGCCATGTGTGCTCCGCTCTGGAAAGGAGACGAGGTCATCGGCATCATGCATGTGGACAGCCCTATCCAGGCCAACACTTTCAATGAAGCGGACCTGGAGCTTTTGTCTGCATTGTCGAACTATGCCGCTGTTGCCATCGAGCAAGCGAACCTCAATAAGAAAATCCAAAAGGAGAAACTGGTTCGAGAGCGTTTCGAGAAGTATTTTTCACCTTCGGTGGTGACACGGATCTTGTCTGAAGGTGAGATGGAAGTTCAGGAGCTCGAAGCAACGGTCATTTTCGCAGACATCGTTGGATTTACACCGAGGGCAGAGAAAATGGACCCGCCCTCCATTGCGCAACTACTCAACGAGTACTTTTCACGTATGGCCGATGTCATCCTGGAGTACGACGGGACATTAGACAAGTTCATCGGTGACTGCATCATGGCGGTGTTTGGAGCTCCATA
>JAUVQL010000042.1 GCA_030598165.1 Acidobacteriota bacterium
GTCAGATGGACACAACACGGGTGTGTATAGTTTCCGCCGCCTCCAAGAGTTAGCAAAGCACTTGGAGAAATAAACGCGAAGAAAATGTAGCCGCACATGAACGCAAATTAACGCGAATAGGATCTTGGACCAGATTCAAGCAAGAGACTTTTAAGAAGTTAACGCCAAGGCGCAAAGACGCGGAGACGCAGGGAAGAGAACGAATGGGTCGGAAAAGATTGGTAATTGATCTTCGTGATTGATCCAGACCGATCTTCGATGCGATCTTGCGTTGAATTCTTCTTGAGGAATTCTTTAGTTCTTTTTCTTATTTGCGTCTATTCGCGTTCATTCGCGGCTAGATCTTGGGTACTCGAGTACTCGAGTACTTGATTCAACGTGCGCCCAACCGTGATACGTCCAAGACTCCCTCGAGGGAGCTGAGCGAGCGCTTGATGCGCTCTAGGTGTTTCAAGTCATTGATGGATAGAGTGACGTCGATGACGGCCTTTTTGTCGTGGAAGTTCTTTGACTCGATGTTGCGGATATCTGTGCTCGTGTCAGCTATGACGGATGTGATATCGGCGAGAACGCCCGGCCGATCCTCCACGTTCACCGAGAGCGTGATCTGATAAATCGCATCGGAGTCCCTTTCCCACTCAACTTCGATCCTTCGTTCGGGATCGTACATCAAGTTGAGTAGGTTGGGACAACTAGCGGTGTGGACAGAGACGCCCTTCCCGCGAGTGATATATCCCACGATCTTCTCGCCGGGCAGCGGGTTACAGCACTTCGCTCGATAGACCAGAAGGTCATCCACACCTTTTACTTTGATCTTGTCTTTGGGCGGACGTAAAACCCGGCGGACCACTTGAGCAATATTGCCTTTGGTCCCGAGCTTCTTCTCCATCTCGTCTTCGGGCAGGAAACGCGCAATGACTTGGCGCGGAGAAATCTTGCCGTAGCCAATAGCGGCAAAAATGTCTTCTGGCTTGTGGCCTCCGTAGTCTTTCAGCAAAGCGGGGAACTTGTTTGATCCCGTGATGGCTTTTAGTTGTAAACCGTATCGACGTCCTTCCTTCTCTAGAACCTTGCGGCCGATCTCGATACTGCGCTGCTTTTCGCTGGCGTTGATGAAGTTACGGATCTTACTGCGAGCACGGGAAGTGGTTACCATGGAGAGCCAGTCCCGGCTGGGGCGGTGACCGGAGGCCGTCATGACCTCCACGATGTCGCCGTTCTTTAGTCGATACCTGAGCGGTACCATCTTGCCGTTTACCCGCGATCCGATACACTGGTGTCCGACGTCGGTATGAATGGCGTACGCGAAATCTATGGGAGTGGCGCCTCTTGGAAAGGACTTGACCTCCCCCTTAGGTGTGAAGCAGTAGACCTCTTCAGGGTATAGATCGAGCTTCAGGCTATTTAGAAACTCATGCGGGTCCTTGACCTCGCGTTGCCAGTCGATAATCTGTCGAAGCCACGCGAAGTTGCGGATGTCTTCTTCTTCAATGGGACGCCCGCCCTCTTTGTAACGCCAGTGTGCCGCAATACCCTCCTCGGCAATCTGATGCATTTCCGGAGTGCGGATCTGGATCTCGAATGGAACCCCCGACTCAGTAATGACACTAGTGTGGAGAGAGCGGTATCCGTTGGGTGCGGGCATGGCAATGAAATCTTTGATGCGACCCGGTACCGGTTTCCAGATGTTGTGAATGATACCCAGAGTCCCATAGCAGTTTTTGACGCTGTCAGTAATGACCCGAAGGGCAACAAAGTCGTATATTTGATCCAGCTCGATACCTTGGCGCTTTATCTTCTGGTAAATGCTGTAGAGCCGCTTGACGCGACCGGAAACTTCCGCCGGAATACCATTGTTATCTAACTTCTCTTCGACGATCGTGCTTACGTCGGAAATGAAGTCATCGGTCCACTTGCGCTTAGCTTCTACACGTGCCTCGAGAAGTCCGTAAGTTTTTGGTTCGATGTGCTTGAGGCAAAGCTCTTCGAGCTCGGATTTGACGAGACCCATGCCAAGACGACCGGCGAGAGGAGCGTAGACGGTCAGAGTCTCGAGGGCGATGCGCTCCCGCTTGTCCTCGGGTAGATGCTCCAGCGTGCGCATATTGTGAAGACGATCGGCCAGCTTGATAAGCAGGATGCGGATGTCGTCCACCATCGCCATCAGCATCTTTCGGAAGTTTTCCGCTTGGTGCTCTTCGACCGACGAGTAATTGATTTTACTGATTTTGGTGAGGCCGTTGATGATGTGAGCTACTTCTTTTCCGAAGTACTCGTCCAACGTGTCGATTGTTGTCAGAGTGTCTTCGACGACATCGTGCAGGAGTCCGCAGGCGACACAGATGACGTCAAGCTTTCGTTCGGCAAGGATGTTCGCCACTTCCAGTGGGTGAACCAAGTAGGGTTCACCAGACTGACGCACTTGCCCACGATGCTCACGGGCGGAAAAGACGTAGGCACGCCGGAGTAAATCGTGGTCACCGTCCGGCTGGTAAGCACGTACTTTCTCCAGAATATCTTCGAAGCGAATCATCGTCGATGCATATGCTTTGACCAGAACAGCAGAGGAAAAGGTCCTCGATAACCCATCATAGGCCCGGACCTACCGGGCGGTCAACTTGTCTTCTTTGAGTGATTCCATTTCCCATGGCCAAGTCGCGAGGCAACATCGACGTAACGAACTGAGCCGCCGACGTCGGTTGACTTGATCCATAGTGCGTAATATAATGTCCGCTGCCTCGTCGTAAGATTATGAGAATAAGGGGGATATGGCTATGAGTACTCATCTTTGTCGACTCCTAAGGTTCATTGTTCTAGCGGTAGTAGTGGTATCGCTTGGCGCGTGCGGAAACACCATGAACATGCTCAAAGCGCGGCAAGCTTTCCAGTCAGCGAATGGTGCATATGGCTCGAAGGAGTACATTACGGCCATCGAAGAGTATGAGAAGGTTCTGGAGTTGGATCCTGAGGGTGACCGTCGAGTTCTTTTACCGACCAATTTCTACATTGGAAGTAGTCACCACCTGATTTTTACTGCTTCACGTCTCGATGCGGCAGCTCGGAAGTTGCGCGTCGACACCGCTATCGAGTATTACGAGAAAACGATTGATCTCGTTAACCAAGGCGGCGAGTTCCAGGATCAGTTGGAAGTTTACAGCCAGTATGCAGCGGAGCAGTTGGCGGCCATTTACCGGGATAATGAGGAGGACTTCATTAATGCCGAGAAGTACTGCCTCATGCTGATCGATATGGAACCGGACAAGGCTGAGAGGTATTACGCTCTGGGTGACATCTACAAGCGGTTCCACGATCCGGACGAAATGCCGCTCGTCGAAAAAGCCATCGAGTGTTACGCCAAGCCAGTCGAGATGATGCCCGACGATCCTATCGTTTACCGTCAGATGGCGGGTTTGTACAACGAATACGGTCAATTCGACTTTACAATGGACTGGCTCAGTAAGGCGAGAGACCTCAACCCCAACGATCCTGAGGGTTACTACCTCATCGCCACTCACTACTGGGACAAGGTTTATCGTGACCCGGACCTCTCGATTCAGCAGCGTGAAGACTATATTCAAGCCGGGATCGTGCAGCTCGACGATTCTCTAACGTTCAACGACCAATACGTCGACGCTCTCATTTACAAGAATCTCCTCCTCAGGGAATCGGCCAAGATCGAGGAGATTCGTGGCAATAGGCGAAAGGCTGACGAGCTCATTGCTGAAGCCAACACGCTTCGGGATCGAGCGCTCGAGCTCAAGAAGGAGCAAGAGGCTGAGGCAGCCGAGGAATCGACCGTAGGCGGCAACTAGTACGAGATCTCTCTGCTCTCGCGAACTTGGGGGCGAGACGGCTGGACTGTTACAACCGTCTCGTCCCTTTCCTGGTTTTCGCTCGCTTCTTGCCTTTCCATGAAGGAGTCCGGCCAAGTTACGTCAAGGACGGCGGCAAGTCTGCCCTGAGGCCCGACCCCCGAACGCCGTCACCACCCGTGATGCTGCCACCAATAAGTGGCTTTTATCTCAGATGTTTACGCGTTGTTTGGTTCATCGGAAGAGCTTCCGAGATCGGCCGAAGGGATGACGGGTGGGCGCACCACGAGGGCGCTACTTTGAACCATAAATACGGTAACGTATTCAAGCCGTGAAGAAATTAACGCAAAGTTGCTAAGGCGCCAAGACGCCAAGACGCTAAGGAAGAAGGAAATTAGTAAGAAGCGGGCAAGCTGTCGAGTGACAACCGTCGGGTCGGCAGATATTTGCCAGGGTCTTCATCCATCGCTTAGGAAAGCTACCATTTCAGACGGACCTTGCCGACTGAAGCCTTTTGAATGGAAAAAAAGAGGAGGTCCGTCGATTCGACGAACCTCCTCAGCTTGAGTTCAGACTGATTAAGAAGACGGTACGATACCGATCCGTTCGACTCCATTACCTTTCGCGATATCCAGTACGGCTACGATCTCGCCGTACCGAAGCGTGGGTGCGCCACGAAGGAACAAAGTCTTGTCCGCTCGAGTCTCGAACAGGTCTCTGATGCGGAGAGGGAGCTCTTCCCAGGAAACCGGTTGCTTGTTGATAGTAATGACTCCGGCATCATCGATGTCCAAGACGAGTTGATTCGGATCTGGCTCTGATTGAGCACCGGTTTGGTCCCCGCTTGCCGGCAACTCGACATCTAGTCCTTGCTGGGTCAACGGAATCACCACCATGAAGATGATGAGTAGCACCAGCATGACGTCAATAAGAGGAGTGATGTTGATGTCCGGCATCGGACCGTCTTTACTAGTTCCACCTCCCATACTCATGTGACAATACTCCTTAATGATTACAATTGATTAAGGGGCTGCTGATTACTAACCCCCTGCTACCCTTTCGGTGATGAGAGCAATCTCCTCGACGCCACCCTCGCGGCAGAGATCCATGACTTGCAGAACGTCTCCATAGTCGAGGTTCTCATCGGCCTTGAGGAAGATCGTCTTGTCCGTTCGGACGTCGAACTTCTCGCGGAGTGAACTCACGACATCCGACCTCGGCACTGGCATCATGTCGAGGAAGATCTGACCATCTACTCGAACAGCTAGGGTTACAGTGTCTTCATTATCTGGGTGGTCTGCAGCGTAAGCCGCCGGGGGCAGCTTGACGTCGACACCTTTCTGCAACAGTGGTGTGACCACCATGAAGATGATCAGCAGCACCAACATAATGTCGCAGAACGGCGTGACATTGATGTTGGAATTAAACCCACCGTTTTCTCTTTTGCCACCTCCCATAGTCATGGGTGACCTCCTTAAGTAATGAGTGAGCTTCGGTTAGGCTGCTGTCTTCTTCGCCATGAAGTCGATGAGCTCGGAAGCGCTATTGTCCATCTCGACGCCGAATCCTTCGACCTTACCTGTGAAGTAGTTGAATGCCCACACGGCCGGAACGGCTACGAACAGACCGAAAGCGGTGCACACTAGAGCCTCAGAGATACCTGCCGACACGGCGCCGATACCACCGGACCCGGTCAAGGCCATACCGCGGAAAGCGTTGATGATGCCGACGACGGTACCGAATAGTCCGACGAAGGGAGCCGTGGCGCCGATCGTTGCCAATCCGCCAAGTCCGCGCTTGAGCTCAACGTGGTTGACTGCAGTGGCGCGCTCGATGGCTCGGTGGGCGGCCTCTAGCATCTCGTCGCGGCTACCTTGATCAGATGACTCCTGCTGGAAGGTGTATTCCTGGAGTCCTGCGAGGAGAACTTTCGCCAGGTGGCTGAACTTGAAATCCTTCTTCTGGCTCACCTTGATCGCATCTTCGATCTTGTGATCCTTCAACAGCTTGGCGACTTGGGGTGCATAGGCCCTGGATTGCTTCCTTGCCTTGTTGTACGCCCAGCCGCGCTCAATCATCACACCGATCGAATATATCGACATGACTACCAAAACGAGGTTGGTGACGATGGCCGCGGTCCCCATCGCCTCGATCATTTCCATTACTCCGAACTGCATGCTTTCTCCTCCTAGCTTTTCGATGTCTAACAGCTTGTAACAATTACTGCAATGAAAAATTCACGGTTACGGTCATGACAATGGGTACGGGCACGCCGTTGAGCATGGTCGGTTCGTACTTCCATTGTTTCACCGCACTGATAGCCGACTGGTCCAACAGGGGAATAGATCGGAGAATTCGCACGTTGGTAACGTTCCCTGAGGGATCGATGATGGCCTCCAAAATCACGATGCCTTGAACACGTGCTTGTTTCGCGATGTCTGGATAAGTTGGCGACACATCTTTGATCTTTCTTGGGGCCTTGATGTTACCCCCGACCCTCACCGGCTTCGCTTTCGGCGCTGGTGGTGGGGCGTCAGGCAAACCGCCTACGATACCTCCGAGAACGCCGCCCGGTACGCCGCCTTCCACGCCGCCCGGGACACCAAAAAAGTCGATCCCCTCACCAATATCGTCCGGAACATCCACCGGAGCCACGAACTTGGGGGTCTCGGTCATGACCGGCTTTGGAGCTGAAGGTCTCGCTCGTTTCGGTGGTGGTGGTGGCGGAGGTGGTGGCGGAGGTGGTGGCGGAGGCGCCATGAAAGTCATAATGCCTTGAGGGGTAGGTAGTGCGTCGGTGGCCATCAGTGGAACGATGACCAAAACGAGGATGACCCCCAACTGAATGAATGTGGAGGTCAAAAAGCTTGCCAATGACCTACCGACCGGCCTCCCAGCCCCTCCGGACTCCACTAGACCTGTCATAAATTCTCTGGGCACGGTAAATAGCGCTCCTTTCCTGACGGGAGGTAGTTAGGTCCCCTACCTGGTTGTTTGAAAATGGCCTGACCTATCGAGGGCAGACCGATTACTCGGACATCACCTTAGACACCGGATTTGACCGTAGGGTTCCCTGCCAAAAACACGGATTTGGGCTTTTTTTCGTCGAGTGGGATTCCTGGGTCAACATCTGGTTGGCCTCAAAGGCGCCTAGACTTACGAACGAGGAATACTAGCCCCGTCCCCGGGATCTGTCAAGCGTCTTCTTACCGCTCGGTAAGTGATTGGAAGGCGCCCAGTTAGCGTCTTGGGCGCCCCAGGTAGAACTCAGAACTCAGAACCCAGAACTCAGCAGAACCTCTCGGATGTGGTCCGGTCCAAAATAGTGGATTACA
>JAUVQL010000116.1 GCA_030598165.1 Acidobacteriota bacterium
CCCGGGGCTTTTTTTTCAAAGAAAAAGCCCCGCCGGCGCAAAACCGACGAGGCTTTTTCTTATCTGCTTACTGGTCACTAAATACCAGCGTCTGACAACTGACTTCTGCCTAATTCTACGAACTACTGCGTCGTCTCCGTCTTCTTCTCCTCTTCTTTGTCCTCAACAGGCGCCTTCTCCCAAGTATATTCCTTACCTAGAGCGTGCTTCTCGAACCAGTCGAGCTCGACATTCGCTTTGAAGAGCTCATGGTGGAGCTCACGCCATCCGTGAGGCTCTCGAGGCGCCATGTACAGGTGTGTGGGTACACCGTTGGTCTTGAGCGCGCGATAGAGCTCGACCGACTGTGGCGGTGGAACTCGAACATCATTGGCGCCCACCAACACGAGGGTTGGAGTCTTCACCTTCCAGATATCCTTCAAAGGCGAGTTATCCCAATACACATCAATAGGTGCATCCTTCTGCCAAGGAGTTCCCCCGAACCACGGTGTGCGGTAGATGCGAACGTCACTCTGACCGTACATGGAGATCCAATTCACCGCTCCGGCGCCTGACGCAGCCGCTTTGAAACGGTCAGTGTAGGTGATGATCTTGTTGGTCATGTGACCACCGGCGCTCCAACCCATCTTGACCATACGGTCACCGTCAGCAATACCTTTCTCTATCAAGTAATCGACGCCGGCCATGACATCCTTGTGAGACTGGTTGTAATAGTGACCCACCATGTCTCGTAGGAAATCGTCGCCGTAACCCGTGCTGCCACGGTAGTTCGGTTTCAAGACCGCCCATCCCCGAGCCGCCAACACTTGCACGTACCGGCTCCAGCCCTCGAATCGGAACGTGTCCGCCGATGCCGGTCCCCCGTGGGTCTGAACACAAAGCGGATAGGCTTTCCCCTCTTCGTAATCGAGGGGATAAAAGAGTAGACCTTCAACGGTCACACCGTCTTCGCCCTTCCATTGAATGGCTTCCTGACGGGGAAGTTGGAAATCTTCAGCGAGGTAATCAAAGACATGCGTGATGCGCTTTGGAGTGGTGCCGGCTTTGGGCTCGATCATGTAGACATCACCGGCATTGGTAGGCTCGCTTATGTTGAGCACGCACTTGTCAAGCTCTGGTTCGTAATGGAAGCCCCGAAACGAGTGGTCCCCTTTTGTGATTTGCGTCGCCTTCTCCGTTGCCACATCCACGGCAAAGAGCTCCGTCCTTACCTCGGTTTGGGCGCTGAAGTAAATCGACTTGCCGTCGGCAGACCAGGTACCGCCCCTGATGGCATAAGGTTTATCCTTCAAGAGCAGTCGGTGCTTCCCACCAGCGGCCGGTATCAAGAAGATGTTGCCGTTATAGTAGGTTTCCCAAGATTCGCTGGAGCCACTACCGAAGAGAATCGTCGAATTGTCAGGAGATAGCTTCGCTCCCCCCTCGGCGACTGTGTTGTCGGTGAGTTGCTTCAGGCTGCTGCCATCGGCGCCCATGACATAGACTTCACCTTCATCTGAATCGTCGTAAAGAGGCGTGGGCGCGCGGTGGTGGGCAATCATGGTTCCATCGCGCGAAAGCTCGTACCCGAGAATAGAAAAATCGCCTTCGGTGAGTCTTGCCTCTTCTTTGTCTTCGACGGCGATCTTCCACAAATGTCGTTGCTTGTAATCCTCGTCGAAAGCATAAACGTCGTCTTTGATCTCCTTCCGCTTTTCCTCTTCCTCTGTTAGCGGTTCTTTGGCGAGGAAATAGATGAAATCACCATCCGGGGTCCACTGAAAATTGGAAACGGGAGTCTCGTGCTCGGTAAGCGGCTGCGCTTCTCCCCCTTCGTTGCTCAGGAGGAACACCTGGCCATGGTCGTCTTCTTCCTCCTCCGTCTCGTCCCTCACTGCGATGAAGGCAATCCACTTTCCATCGGGGGACCATCGAGGAGTTCTCTCGCCGGTCTCACCGTTGGTCATTTTCACCAAATCGGTTCCATCGGCTTCGATCCTCCAAATATGGCTGATCCTTTTGTTCTTCTTCCAATCCGCCTCTGCCAGCACATAGAGCACTTGCGTACCATCTGGTGACAGCTGCGGATCACTCAGAGACGGAATGTTGATTAAATCTAGGATGGTCATGGGGCGCTTGGCCTGGGCCCAAGCCGCCGACGTAACGAGAGTGGCGGCAAACACCGCCAACATTCCCATTCCTACAACTCGACAAAACTGCTTCATGGTCTACTCCTTGTCTGCCTCTTATGTGAACACCTTTCCGACAAGAGGGCTACCCTCTCGAGCTCTTCAGTAGATGTTTTCCACACGGCATAAGGTGCTTAAATACCATAGGTTCCCCACGAGAAGCCAGTTTGAGCCCGGAGTTGGGAACGCTTCGGGGACTTTTACACAATAAAATCCACATTGCCTGTGGAGGACCTCTCAAAACTAGCTAAACATTTGAATTTAAATGATTTATATTTAATCAAATTGTGGAAACCGTTAGACCGATTTTCTCGTCTAAGACATTGAAAGCAAACGCTAGGAGGTCTGTTCATGAATTCCCACTCGACCATCGTCAATCGTTGGCAGAAGAAAACGTATTTCGCGGCCTGGTGCGCCGTTTTGTTGTTGGCCGTCCCTTTCGCCGGAGCCACGGTGCAGGAAGTGGAGACTATCGAGAAAAGCTTCACAACCGCTGGAGTACCTGAGATCTACGTTCGAAATATCGATGGTCGAACACAATTGACGGCGCACGCCGGAAACGAAGTCTTGGTTCGTGCCGTGAAGGAGGTCAAGCGCGCTGACAGCCAAGCGGAAGCCGAGAGAGTGGCACAGAAGGTCACGGTCCGCATAGAGCAGGTGGGAAGCCGAATCGAAGTAGAAACCAAGTACCCTAAAAATTTCTCTTGGGGCCGAGGACCGCAAGTCTATGTCCACATTGAGATTAGTGCCCCTGAGCGAAGTAACGCGGACGTCAAGAGCGTCGACGGAGACCTCACCGTAACTGGATTAGAAGGAGAGCTCCAATTGAAGACCGTCGATGGAGACCTTGCCGTTACAGACTGTTCGGGAGAGATCCACGCAAACTCGGTGGATGGCGACGCCGAGCTTCGAGGTGTTGTGGGCAATGTGGAGGCAAGGACCGTTGACGGTGACCTCGATATTGAAGGCATTCTCAGAGGGGTTCGAGCCAAGTCGACGGACGGCGATATTGCTATCCGCGTCCGGTCGGACTCCGTCATGGACAGTGACTGGAGCGTTACCACGAGTGATGGTTCCATTCGCCTCGAAATACCGGAAGGATTTGGGGCAAATCTAGACGTGCGGGTCAGCGACGGGAATATCGAATCGGATCATCCATTGACCGTGGAAGGAAAGATCTCCAATCATCGGCTCCAGGGAAAGCTGTACGGCGGCGGCCACCAGCTCTCGATTAGAACCTCCGATGGCTCGGTGGAGCTCAAAAAAGCCCGATGAGCTAATCTCTTTTGTCGACTAGCGTTAAAATCGCCAGCCCATCAACGATACCGAGGGCGGCTCGTATTTGTTCCGCTTCGCACTGTAGCTCAGTGTGAAGGGCCTGGCTCTTGTCGGACGCCCTCGGACTTGCCTCCTCTTCGAGCTTTTCCGCACCATCCATGTTGGGGAGCTTTTCCACCATTTGACTGGTCTAACCTTCCTTTCTCCTGAGCTCTGGACAATCAGGAACGCGCCGAAATCCACACTGCACCGCAAAACTGGCGCAAATGCACAACCCTAGATGTTGTTGTCGTTGAAGGTTACCACACCAAATATGGCCGATCTAGAAAAATATCCAATCAAAATGAAAAATTATGCATCTGTGAACCCAAAGTCCGATTTGTCCGTTACATATTAAGAACACGCGGTTCTGATCGACTGGCCGCCTCCGCCGTTGTATTTGTTCTCCAGGCCAACGGCTATGGCGAGCCCTCGCCGTAGCTCTCAGCGAAGGCGGGCTCGACTGCCCAGCAAAGACGTACAATTAGAGCGAAGCCGGTTGGAAGGAAAGGCATGGAGCATCTAATCAAAGACCTCAAGTACGGCCTCCGAATGATCGCGGCCCATCCCGGTTTTTCGGCCGTCGCTGTCGTGTCACTTGCCTTGGGCATTGGCCTCAACACCACCATCTTCAGCATCATCAATGCGATTTTGCTTCGCCCCCCCGCCGTTCAGGAGCCGGAGCAGTTGGTCCAAATCTACTCCACCAAGCCGGATTTCGAATTCGGTAGCCATTCTTATCCGGATTACTTGGATTACGCCCGTGAAAACGACGTTTTTGCCGACCTTGCCGGACACTCGCTGATGATCGCCAGCTTAAACAGCATGGACCAATCCACGCTCGTCATCGGTGAAGTGGTGACCACGAACTATTTCGACGTTCTCGGCGTCAAACCGGTCATCGGTCGAGGATTCCGTTCCGAAGATGGTCCGGAACGGCGCACCTCACCGGTGGTCGTCCTGGGGCATGGATTCTGGCAGAGAAACTTCGGCGGCGCCGTGACGGCACTGGGCCAGTCGATCCGGCTGAACGGCATCCATTACTCGGTCGTTGGGGTCCTGCCCCCGAAGTTCACAGGAATGATGCCGGGCTTTTCTCCCGAGCTCTGGATACCAGTGACCATGGTGGATGAAGTCGAGCCTGCGGGCATACAGGATACCGAAGGCACCATCACGGGCGATACTAAAATCGAGCAACGGGGACGGCGATGGATGTTCATCACGGGGAGGCTAAAGGACGAGGTCACCATTGAACAAGCTCAAACCCAGATTTCGACCATAGCGGCCCGCTTGGAGCAGGAATATCGGGACTCCAACAGAAACTACAGCGCAACCCTCTTGCCTGCGGAACAAATCCGATTCCATCCTCTCCTCGATCGAGTACTGAGCCCCATCGCCATCGTGCTATTGAGCGTCGTAGGGATCGTTTTGCTCATTGCCTGCGCCAACGTCGC
>JAUVQL010000211.1 GCA_030598165.1 Acidobacteriota bacterium
AACGATCGAACTCATCGTAGCTGGGTTCGCAAAAACTGCGTTGGGATCCTTTTGTCGTAGGAGGTTTTGGATGGGTCCAACGAGAAGTGTCGGGACGTTCGAATTGCGAACGGCAACCCGCAAATTTGTGGCCCCCAATTGTGCTGCCGACATGTAGAGCGCGGCATCGGGTTCGTTTTGTAGCCGGTTGAGACGAGCGTCGGCTACGACACCGATCACTTGATAGGGATCATCGCTCCATCCGATCTTCACCATCCGGCCGATGGGGTCATCATCGGGAAAGAGGTCCCGTACAACGGCTTGGCTAATCACAACGACTCGAGGAGAACCGGGGACGTCCGTCGCCGAAACATCGCGTCCCCTGAGAAACGGGATCTTCATTGTTTCGAAGTAGCCGGGAGGAATCCACCTTGCCATGCCAAAGAAGCTGTCTTGACTCGACGGGCGTGGCTGATCGGCCAGCCAAATCGGCCAGTCTTGCCAAGGGTTGAGAACCGGTAGCTTGCTGATCAACGTTGCTGAGAGGACGCCCGGTTGCGCTTCGATGTCTTCGAGAAGAGAGTTAAAGAAGAGATTGCGCTCCTCTGGAGATGGGTAATCGGCCGCTTGGATTCTGATGGTTCCGGTGAGCAAGTTGTCGGGCTCGAAGCCCAAGTCCACCGTTGACAGATGCACCAAGCTGCGGATTAAGAGACCCGATCCGATCAAGAGAACAACGGAAACGGCTACCTGGAGAACCACGAGTCCGCTACGGAGGCGCGTGCTGTGAACGTTCTCAGAAGAGTGAGTCCCGGTTTTGAGTTGCTGAGAAGGATCTACCAATGTACCTCGCAAGGCGGGAATGACACCGACCACCAATCCGGTCACGATCGAGACCAGCAGTGCAAAGATGAGAGCGGCCCCATCGATAGTGGGTAGGGCGATTCCGGTATCACCCATCGGAAGCAGCTGCAGGAGCAGGTCCTGGAATAGGTGCGCGACGGCGACACCAGTAATACATGCGATCAGGGTGAGGATCATGCTTTCGGTGAGGAGCTGACGGACCAAACGCCGTCTCGGCGCGCCCAATGCCGAGCGCATTGCCATCTCCGACAAGCGTTGCTGCCCACGAGCCAGAAGAAGACCCGCGACGTTGCCGCAAGCAATCAGCAAGACGAGCACCGTCGTTGCCATGAGTAGGAGTAAACTCAGTCGGACATTGGACACCATGGCCGCGTGAAGGCCTTGCAACGACAATCCTTTGCCTTCGTTGGTGTCGGGGTATTGCTGCTCTAAGCTCCTCGCGATAACGTCGACCTCGCTCTGCGCTCGTTCCAAAGAGACACCGTGCTTCAACCGGGCGACGAGTGTGTAAGAGTGGGAATCCCGTCGCTTGTCGAAGGGATCATCTCGGTTAATAAGGCCCCAGAGATCGGCTTCCTGCACAAAACGGAAACCTCGGGGCATCACGCCGACCACGGTATAGACTGAGCTATTCAGATTCAGTGTGCTGCCCACCGCTTCCGGGGCTCCCCCGAATCGACGTTGCCAGAAGCCATAGCTAATCAAGATGACATTGGAGCCTCCCTGCTTTTCTTCCGAGAGGAAGTGCCGGCCGGCCACCGGATTTACCCGTAGGATAGGGAACAAATTCCAAGTCACATACATCGCCCGGACCAACTCAGGCCGTGTGCCACCCGTGATAGTGGGTTGGTAGGTGTAGGGTGAGAACTGAGCGATGTCTTCGAAGGACCGGCTGAGGTCCCGGTAGTCGTAGTAATCGGGAGTCGAGACGGGCCCAGATAACCTTCCGTCCACTGTCTTGAGGCCGACCACCAGCCGGTCGGGATCCTCGAACGGGATTTGGCGCCAAAGGACCGAATTAACGGTGCTGAAGAGAGCCGTGTTGGCGCCTATGCCGATGGCGAGAATCAAAATGGCGACAAGAGCAAATCCTTTGTTCTTCCAGAGTGCCCGGAATGTGTATCGGATGTCTTGAAGAAGGGTGTCGATCGTTGCGCCAAGTCGCTCCTGGCGAACTTGCTCCTTGACCTGCTCGACGCCACCGAGCTCGAGACGCGCTTCACGTAAGGCTTCATCGCGATTCATGCCTTTCTCGACCTTCTCTTGCGTGAGTAATTCGAGGTAGCTATGAAGCTCTTCGTCTAGGTCCCGATCCAGCTCTTGCTTCTTTAGTAGTGATTGGAAGGTACCTTTTAGCTTCGAGAGTGCAGACATCGCCTTCTCCCCTAGGTCGCTTCGAGGACTTTCGAGATCGCGTGAACGACTTGGGCCCAGTTTTTCTTCTCCTCACCCAAACGGCGCTTTCCAGCGGGCGTTAGGCGGTAGTACTTGGCCCGTCGGTTGTTCTCCGACTCCCCCCATTCGCCCTCGATCCAGCCTTCTAGCTCGAGACGATGGAGGGCAGGAAAGAGCGACCCCGGCTGCACCCGAAAGACACCGTCGGTTGTCTGCTCTATGCGCCGCGAGATGCCGAGTCCGTGGATGGCCTCTAGCGTTAAAGTCTTTAAAATCAACAGATCGAGGGTCCCTTTAACGAGATCGGATTTGCGTCCACTCATGGAAAGCTCCTATCGAATATCTATATCAATCTCCTATCGATATTCTATACGAGAAGGGGCTCATTTAGGTTCCAGGTGAGGGGAAAAAATCTCTCGGTGACACGCGGAGGAGGACTTGATTGAGTTTGTCCTCGGGTGTTGAATGGGTGAGGATGCTGCAATAATCGAACTGCCTGAAGCCGCGACAACGCCAAACTGAAGAGCGGAGGATGCTGTTGACTAAAAAAGACCGTCCGGGAATCTTATTCATGTGCGTCGCCAACTCGGCGCGCAGCCAAATGGCAGAAGGTATTGCCCGCTCGCTAGTGCCGGAGAGCGTCGAGATTTACAGTGCAGGCTCCGCACCGTCCAAAGTGAATCCTTTGGCCATACGAGCGATGGAGGAGATGGGCATCGACATTTCTTCGCACTGGTCGAAATCGGTCGATGATGTCGAGAAGGAACGAGTGCAGACGGCGATCACCTTGTGCGCCGAGGAAGTCTGTCCGGTTTTTCCGGGAGAAGTGGAGCGCCACCATTGGCCCTTTGAGGATCCAGCCGCTGTGAAGGGTACGGAAGAAGAGCAGCTAGTTTCTTTCCGTCGCGTCCGCGACCAGATCCGCTCCAAACTGGAGGACTACTTTCGCGAGAGCGCTTAGTTTAGCCGAGCATCGCTTTACATTACTTTACCGAGCCGACGCACTTTAGAAATGGCTGCCTCCGTATACTTAGGTGACACAAGCGCAAGTTAGGAAAAGGAGGTCGGTCATGGCTACGTTCGCATCAAACACTTACCGGTTGGATTTCTTCTTCTCCAATGACCTCCATGTGCCGGGTCAGCCCGACCATCGTGGCCAGGGATCGAACCCGTTCTTGCAGGCCTACCAGCTTTACCGTTCCGCCGTGCTCGGACATGTAGTGGAAGATGTCCATGAGGCAAC
>JAUVQL010000190.1 GCA_030598165.1 Acidobacteriota bacterium
AGCAAGCCGTGAACACGGCGAGCAATATCAGAACCGCCATAGAGCGATACATATCATCCTCCCATTCTAGGTTAGGAACGTTCAGCGCGACGCTTGATGGCCTTGAGAAGTACCCTTCTAAGGTAGGCACTTCCCGGATAAACCACGCTCCAGTAGGCTTGAAACTTCCTTTTTGATTGGGGATCCGTGCCAAGGACCCGTGTTTCTGTACTCAAACGGCACCAACCTTGTGCCTTGGCATCGATATGAAGATTCCAGGCGGCCTTGGCATAGTCAGGGTGATCGAAGTTGAGAAACTCCTCGGGACCCGAACATCGGTACCAGTCGCCGCCGGTGGGCTTCCAAAACTTCCCGACGAAGCCAATGACCATCTCCCGTGACGGTTCTTCGGCCAGCAGAAAGAAACCGGAGTTTGGGCCAAATCTGAAAAGAGGTCTCGAGGTGCCGTGTGACGAGGGCGCCTTGCCCGTCAGTAAGGACGGTAAGGATCGTAGAACAACCAATCCGTTGGCGATTCCCAGATCTGAAACCCTGACCGCCTGAATGGCATCGTAAATCCTTTCCGGTGGTGCGTCGATCCGGATGGCGTGGATTTCGTGAACATCGTACTCAGGCATGAATTCGTCAAGGAGCATGTGGCTTGCGCCTGGTTCTGAACCGGCATCCGACCGGGTCATTCCGAGTACGATGAGCGCTCCACCGGTCACGAAGACTCCCAGGCCAAGCCAGCGGTTCTTGCGGAGAAAAGCAAGGGGACGGACGAGTCCGGCAACACCTAGGCCGAGGGTGGCGAGCCCCGTCAAGAGCAGGAAGTCGTTCACAAGACACCTCCTTTGTTTAAGCGAGCAGTAATAATAGTAATTACAGTAATAACAGAAATCAAAACGCAAAATTTTTTATCGGGAGAGAACTTTCTGTATCTTCATCCCCAATTTCATGAGCTTGAGAATCGTCTCCTTTGGAATGGACTGCACTTCCTCGAACCAGGAAAGTACACCTTCCAAGAAGCGAGTGATGTCCTTGATACGGTCCTTGGTATAAGCCTCTTCATCTCCGCTTTTTTCGAGCTCGTCCATGCAATGGTGGAGCATCTCCAGAGTGGGATTGAGCTCGCGACGTTTCCTTTCTTCGAGGAGGACTCGGTACATCTCCCATACATCCTTCAAGGACTCGAAGTGGTCACGCCGGTCTCCCATGAGGTGAGTGACTCGTATGAGTCCCCAGTTTTGAAGCTCTTTGAGACTCGTACTGACGTTGGACCGGGCTACCTCCAGCGTAGTCGCAATCTCCTCGGCATGAAGGGGTTGGGGTGACAAATAGAGAAGTGCGTGAATCTGGGCCACCGTACGGTTGACTCCCCAGCGGGTGCCCATTTCCCCCCAATGGAGAATGAATTTTTCCATGACCGGCGAAAGTTTCATAGTTTCTCAAATATACTGTTATTTCAGAATATAGAGAAATATTTTTGACTTGTCAAGTCCCGATGAGATTATTTTGTCGCTTTTTGTATCCATTCGCGCGTTTTTGAAATGAAGATCGATGATAGTGTCTAATTTCGGCTTAGAGGGATGAGGAGACCATGGTAGAGACTGCGCTCATAACTGGAGCTTCCTCTGGTATCGGGTGGGAGTTGTCCAAGCTATGTGCCGAGGACGGAATGGACGTGGTCTTGGTGGCTCGAAACGGAGAAAGGCTGAAGGAGCTTGCGGAAGATCTCGTCGAGCAATGCGACATTTCTGCGAAGGTTGTGGCCGGGGATCTGACCGAGCCGGGTGTATCGGATGCCATATTCGAAGAGCTTTCAGGGACGCCGGTGGACGTGCTCATCAATAACGCGGGTTACGGATCCCAAGGACCCTTCTCAGAGACTGACCGGGATTTGCAGCTCAACATGGTTCGGCTCAATATTCTGGCCCTGACTCACCTCACTCACCTTTTTCTTCCCGATATGCTGCGTCGCGGAACCGGACGGATTCTGAATATCGCCTCGACGGCGGCCTTTCAACCAGGACCGCTCATGGCGGTGTATTACGCAACCAAGTCTTACGTATTGTCGTTTTCAGAAGCCTTGGCGGAAGAAGTACGGGGGAGTGGTGTCACGGTAACTGTGCTCTGTCCAGGTCCGACGGCAACCGAGTTTCAGGCGCGGGCGAAGATCGAGAACTCTCGTCTGCGGCGAATCGGTATGATGGATGCCAGCCGAGTGGCCAAACAAGGCTTTCGGGGAATGAAAAAAGGCAGAGCCGTAGTCGTCAACGGTTGGATGAACTGGTGCCTCGTCCAGTCGATCCGATTCTCGCCTCGCTTCTCGGTTCGGAGAGTCGTCAAATGGCTGAATGGTGTTGAGTAACGAATAACCACTTTTGCTTCAGGATTAACTATTCTTTGCCCAGTACCAACGTCACGTTGGTACCGCCGAACCCAAAGGAATTGGAAAGTGCTGTAGACATGGTTTTGTCTATGGGTTTTAGGACAGGAGGGTAGTCGACTATCTCCGGGTCCAATGGTTCTGCGTGAACGCAGGGTGCAATCCAGCCGTCCCGCAACATGGCCATGGTCAGAATCGCTTCAATGGCGCCTGCCGCCGTGACCGTGTGTCCTGTGTAGCCTTTGGTGGATGAAAAGGCAACATGGCGCCCCTCCATGAGGCTTTGGATCGCCCGGACTTCGATGACATCACCTACGGGCGTCGATGTTCCGTGAGTATTGATGTAATCGATCTCGCCAGTTGAGACACCGGAATGCTGCAATGCCCGGCGCATCGCCAGCTCCGCCCCTTCAGATGAGGGTTGTACCATTTCCTGTTGACCGTCTGAGGACATTCCGTATCCTTTGAGAACTCCCAAGATGGGGACCCCGCGTCGTTCCGCCTCCACCCGCGTTTCCAGGACCACCATGCCTGCTCCTTCGGAGAAAATGAAGCCGGCGCGATCCGCGGCATAGGGTCTGGAGGCACGTTCCGGATGATCGTTATCCTGCCCGTTGTAAGCACGCATGGAGTCGAATCCGGAATGAAAGTGGATATCGGCGACTTCGACGCCTCCGGCAAGAGCTCGGTCGATGTGCCCCAGCTCGATGAATTGGGCGGCAATGAGAATATTGTAGGCCCCTCCTGCGCAAGCGGCGCTCGCCGAAAAGGAAGGCCCCGTCGTCCCTAGAATATTCACCAAGTTTGCCGACACGGTGGAGGCCATGACGCGCGGAATGACAGTGGGGGGTATCCGTCGTGCGTTGTTGCTCTTTTCGAGCTTGGATTGGATTTCGATATGAGTGTCTACATCACCCGTTCCACTGCCCACAATGACTGCGACATCTCGATTCTCCGAGATATCGAGCTCGGCTCGAGCCAGGGCAAGCTTTGCCGCGCGAGTTCCCAGAAGGGACGTTCGTCCCATGAACCGCGCCGGTTGCTTGGGGATGCCGATGGCGGTAGCGGTCAGCTCCCTTGGATAGAGTCCGAGAAGTTGGCAACGGCAGTTGGTCGCGACGGCCGGTTCCCACGTCTGGAAAGGCGTGGAGACGCCTTGGCGAAGTTCGGCTTCGATATTGCTCAAGTCGTCTCCCATGTGGCAACAGAGACCGACGCCGGTAACAACGACCTCGCGGGATGGATCACGCATCACTTAATTTGCTACTCCTTTGTAAATTTGCTCACCACTTAGGATATTACCAATGTCCTCCATGCGAAGTGCGGCCACATTATAGGTTAGCGTCGGTTTTGAGGAGAGTGCGAAGAAGGGTATTGACTCCGTTGACGATATCTTCCGGATGTGAGAGCTCTTTTGGAGAGTGG
>JAUVQL010000145.1 GCA_030598165.1 Acidobacteriota bacterium
GTACTCAAGTACTCGGAATAACAACTGCATCTTTAGATTCTCGAGTGCTCGCTCTTGGGTCCTCGATCTTCAGTGTGACTATGCCTATGAAAGAATTCACTCTTCTTAGTTAAGTACCGTTCCTTTGGATTCTTGAGTGCTCGAGTACTTGGGTACTCGAGTTCTTCATGTGGCACCGCTAATGAACCATTCGCGTCTTCTTGTTGACGTAGTCCATGAGAACATACTGACCTAGTGACGCTGGAGTCGTGAAGTAGGCTTTCCCTTTGACGATCTCCGTTATCTTCCTCACGAATCCGACAAGTGCAAAGTCTCGGGCCAACATGAAGGTATTGATGAGAACACCGGAACGGCGGCAGGAAACGACTTCCTTGAACGTTTGATCGATGATGAGGGGGTCGAGGCCAAAGGGGTTCTTATAGATCCGACCGTCGTCCAAAGTGAGGGCCGAGGGTTTCCCATCAGTGATCATGATGATCTGCCGCATATCGGTTCGTTCGCGAGACAGTATCTGACGCGCCAGCCTTAGTCCTTCACAGGTATTGGTGTAGAAGGGCCCGACTCGCACACCGGCCAATCGGGATATGGGCACCTCTTCCGCGCTGTCGTGGAAGAGCACGAGGTGCAAACTGTCTCCCGGATACTGCGTCCTAATGAGATGCGCCAGGGCGAGAGCGACTTTCTTCGCAGGCGTGAAGCGATCTTCGCCGTACAAGATCATGCTGTGGCTGCAGTCCAGCATGAGTACAGTCGCACAGGAGCTTCGATACTCCGCTTGATGCACATGGAGATCGGAGGGTTCCAACTCCAAAGGAACACTCAATCCGTTACGCCTGATGGCCGAAAGCAAGGACTTTGAAACGTCGAGATTGAGCGTATCGCCAAAAGTGTAGACCTTGGAGCTCCCTGTCACCTCGACACCCGTTGCCAGCTCCTTCGTCTCGTGCTGGCCGAAGCTCGATTTACCGAGCCCGCCGAGAAGGTCTCTCAAGGTCTTGAATCCAAGGAAATCAATAGTTTTGTCCGTTAGCTCGAACTTTACTCCGGACTGCGACTCACCGACTTCGCCCGGTTCGGACGAATCGAGATCTCCCATGGCGGTCGCTTCCGGGTCGGGTTGGCTGATACGAATGTAGCCCTCATCCTGCATCCGCTCTATGATGCGGTTCAAGAGATCCGCAAGCTCGGACCGGTCGAAACTCTCAGCACTCGACATGAGTTTCTCCACTGTTTCCGGCGAGAGCATCTCATTTTCCATCAGGGCATTGAGGATGGCATCCTGCAACTCCGTCAGCGTGTGGTCACCGAGGGACTGAAAGCCGAACATGTCCTGGAAGCCGCTCTGCAGCAGGTAGTCGGAAAGCTGCTGGAGAAGATCCTCGAGGGAAAGGTCTTCGAGCTCTTCGGGTCTGAAGCGAGAGTATTTCGTAACGGACACGCGGCAGCCTCAGTTCAATCTTCGTTTAACGGAATCCAGCTTTTCGAAACCAATTTCAGGACGCGGCTGCTCGCTGCGATGATATCCTCGTTCTTCGCTACGACGTATTTTCTTCAATCCCGCAAGACCTTCTAACACGAACTCGGCGGCGGCGAGGGTTGATGCCGTGGTCGAATCTGTTGTGATACCGAGCACGTGAGTTTGCTCCAGCAGACCCGGTATCTTTTCTAGATTCGACAAAGCCTCAGTGGAAGGAGTGGTATCCGGCAGTTTGATATAGCCTCCCATCTCGAACCAATCCACGATGGGGTGGAAATCCACGTCTCCACCGAAGTACTTTTGGAAAATCTGCCTCACGGCACTCCGAACGAGCTTCAGCGAGATCGCCTCGGCACCCTTCAACTCCCCTTCGTACTCCAACTCAAGTTTCCCCGTCATAGCGGGAAGCGAAGCGAAAACGTCCGCAATCCGGGGGAGCACTTCCTCCTCGCCGACCAGAAAGGCTCGACGCTCCGCATTGGAAACTACGTTCTCCAGTACCGTAATTGGGAGCCTTTGACTCACACCGGATCGTTTGTCGATCCGGCGATCGTCCCTGGCCTGTAGTGCGATTTCTTCTACGATCTCTCGAATGAAGTACGGCACGGACACTTCTTTGTCGCCACCTCGCTCCACCCAAGCCTCCTGACGGGTGATTGAGACGGCTTGCTCCAGCGTCTTGGGGTAGTGAGTCCGGATCTCGGAACCAATGCGGTCCTTCAAGGGTGTGATGATCTTCCCTCGTGCCGTGTAATCTTCCGGATTGGCCGTGAAGACCATCAAGACATCGAGGGGCAGCCTAACGGGGTATCCTTTGATTTGCACGTCCCCTTCTTGAAGGATGTTAAACAAACCCACTTGTATTTTCGCAGCCAAATCAGGGAGCTCATTGATGGCAAAGATGCCACGATGTGCTCGCGGCAGAAGCCCGTAATGGATGGTCAGCTCATCGGACAAATCGAGCCCACTCCGAGCAGCTCGAATCGGGTCCAAATCACCGATGATATCGGCTATGGTGACGTCCGGAGTGGCGAGCTTTTCAACGTATCTTTCTTCACGGGTAAGCCACCGAATAGGTAGCTCGTCACCCAATTCTTTGAGCTTCACACGGCAAGCTCGGCACAAGGGAGAGTAGGGATTGTCACGGATCTCGCAACCCTCGATCGCGGGCGCTTCCTCATCGAGGAAACTCACCAAATTGCGGAGGATGCGTGTCTTTGCTTGTCCACGGAGTCCGAGCAGGATGAAGTGGTGGCGGGATAGCAGGGCGTTGACGAGTGGGGGTGCAACTGTTTCCTCATATCCAACGATACCCGGAAAAAGTATTTCGCCTCTACTGAGTTTCTCGATGATATTTTGCCGGATCTCACCACGGATGCTTCGGCCTTTGTAGTGCTGTTTTGAGTAACGACTTTGTTTCAGTTCACCAAGAGTTCGCGGCTTGCTCATGACCGATTATAGAAACATGTATCCAAGTACACCAAAGAATCTTCAAGAAAAGAGTCTGGATGGAGGGGCTAAAGGGAAGAAAGAAACATCCACACATCTCTAACGATGGAAAAATCAATGCTACGGCGAAGCCGTCTCCACCATTCTGAGTTCTGGGTTCTGAGTTCTCGCTCGTGGGCGTCCTCGAATGACTCCGACGCCCTCACTGAACCGGCTGTGGTTCGTCGAGTAGCCAACCAGAAGGTGGAGCGTTCGCAGCAAAGTGGATCTTGTCGCGGTCGAAAAATCCAAGTGGAACGAGGGCGGATCGTCCCCATGTTTCTGCACCAGCTTCATCTCGAAGATCTTGACCCAACGCAATCATCTTCCAATGACCTTGGTGGATGAGCCGCAACTCGTTCCCCTCTAAACCCGCAAAGGGGAAATAAGGAAGCTCTTCAATGACCGTGACCCTTTGCTCACGTAGCTCCGATAGCTCGAGCGGATTCAAAATGGTCTGTCGGGATGTTGTCTCCAGAAGCACGACACCGGCACCCGCCTCGATTTGATCGTAGGCTTCCCGGTCGTAGAGTGCCAGTTCTCGCTCGGCCTCATCGAGTCGGAACAAACGCTCCCCCTCCCAACGTTCCTCTACCTTCACCCACCCGCGGTAGTCGGTCCGCTCGCGCAAAACGACCAGGACCTGGTCCCGAGACGGCTTCCTCTCGAAGTCGAGCGGTTCGAATTGAAAGGTGCCGACGCCGTCTCCCCGCAGCCGAGATGGAATGCCTGTAAAGGCGAAGTAAATCGCTCCCGCCTCGTCCCTATCGATCTTGCGACCCGCATCAACCAAGGCAACGAAATACTCGACGGCCTCTTTGGATTCGAGAGCGGCGAGTCCCCGTGAAGCATCCCTCCACAAAGAGTCTCCGAGGCGCACGAGCTCCAATAACGGCGCCTCCGCCTCGGTCCGTTTCCAGTGAACGGCAGCAATTTGTATGGCGGCGCGCTTGGCATCGCTTGGCTCGGGTTCCCTCAACATGGCGATGACGGCGTTCATCAGATCGGGCTCGGTCCGGTCACGGACGAGCTCAACTGCTTTTTTTCGCAAAGGGTCACCCTTTTGTCGCAACACCACCAGCAGCAACCGTGAAGATCCAGATTGCCCGGCCGTCGCGAGCGCAGCTTCTCTCAACAGTGCAAGCTCCTGTTGAGTTCCCAGTAACTGTTCCAGACGCGATTCGACCTGACCATCAGGCATGTACTTCCCGACATAAGCAATGTGGCGAGCGGCAACCGTTGGATCATCGTCCCTCGTCTTTTCCAGAAAAAAGGGTTTGACGTTAGGTCGAGATTTAACTTTGTCGCCAGGTAGCTCAGTTGCCAAAGCTTTCCTGACGTCCGGGTCAGGGTGGTATCTGAACCACGAGAGCAGTGGATTCGGTTCGTGGGAGAACCAAGCAGCGAAATAGGCCGTTTGTCTCGCCACATCCA
>JAUVQL010000063.1 GCA_030598165.1 Acidobacteriota bacterium
CTTTCTTCGAGCGTGCTCTAGAAAGAAACTCGCGAACCTCGAGTTTGCTGAAACTCGTGAGGATCTTGGAGTCCAATGCGCGAAACCTCTCTAGAATATCGTGCTCGTTTGCCGCAATCACAACCCGTTCCGAAGCTCCGTACTTTGCTATGAGCTCCAAGACACCGGCCTCGATCCCTTCGCGCGACCGTTTGATCTCGATATTGAGTCGCGCCTCGGGGAATGCTTCCATGACCTCCTCCAAAGTTGGAATGACCAGGCCCCGACCGCGATAAGGGAAGGTTCGTTCGTGATCAGGAGTGAACTGGTAGCCAGCGTCCAGCCGACGTATCGCGTCGAAGGTCATGTTCTCGATACGTCCGCGACGCTCGGTGGTTCGTGAGACAGAGCTATCATGGATCACCATAATCTGTCCGTCGACCGACGAATGGACATCCATCTCCAGATAAGGTGTACCTAGATCCAAGGCCGTTCGGAATGCTTCGAGAGTGTTTTCAGGGACGACCGCACTAGCACCTCGATGGCCGAAGAGTCTCGGCTCGGGCCCCGAGAGAAAAAAATGATTAGATCTAGACCTTTCTGTCACTCTGACCCCGTCCTTTGAATTCAAGGCAACCGCGACGGAAGCTCAATCCATGGACACATTTCCACCGTCGCTGCCATGTGATGCGAAGTTTCGATGCCCTATTATCTGGCATACCGAGGGGGACAGCCAATTTAACAATCTCGTGCATCAGTGGATTGTTAAATTGACTGTCCCCAAAGTAACGAACACCCCAAGAGGTCGGGAATCACTGGTCGCGGCATCGAGTTCGGACGGACGAAAGCCCGAGGTGCTCGTAACACTCAGCGGTAACAAATCGTCATCCGTCGCCACTGCGACCTGTCGTCTATCCCACGGTCCCAAGGTAAATCTGTGGACTGTCTCGTGGTAGCTCACTTCGACCCAATTATCTCGTCCCCCGTTTGCCAGCATCAGCGAGCACGCGCGGCTGCAGTCACCCTCTATGACGAACTGTGCTCGCTCGCCGGCTCTAACCCAATATCCTTTAGGGTCGAGATAGGCATGATCGTCGAGCGAATGTAGTCGAAGACCCGGGTGAGGGCCGAAGGTTCGTCGGGCGACCTCGTCGCTCCGGAGTAGCTTACGTGGGACGAGCTTCAACTCCGTTTCGGCGCTCGTCATTCGCACGAAGAATCGGGCAAGACGCAATCGAGAGTCGAACCAATTCTCCTTGTCGGTCGAGTCAAAACAACCTTCGCCGTTACACAGACGGACTCCAGCTTCGGGATTTCCCTTCAACTTGAACTGCCCGGCCGGCAGAACGACTGGCACAGTCTCCCTTGCCTCGGTGGGACGGCGCGTAATTTCAAGAGGAACTTCAATCTTTTCAATAACATCTGAATATGAAAGGAATGTCGCTGAAGGAAGATGTAGGAAGGCACGATGGGACGTTTCCGGAAGGTCTTTCATAAGACTCCCCATCCAGCGTCCGCCAGAACCGGGGGCAACTTCCCCTGGTGAAAACACATCCAAGAGAATCGCGCCGAATAGAACAACACCACCAAGGGCAGGCAGGTGCAAACGACGCGATCTCCAAAAGAGGATGAATCCAACACCAAGCACTAGGACACCAAAGACGGACATGGCCACCGAACGGAGATCGGCTCGTACCAATGACGGAAGGTAGTGAGTCAGGTCCCATGCGCTTCCGAGCGCGATCCATAAACGCCCGCTGCCATCCCGTTGATTGAGATGCAAAGGTTGATCTGGCCCAAAGACCATAAAGGCCCCGAGACAGGTACTCAAAATGAGGAGTGCAGGCAACAATGACGCTCGAACCCAGCGTCCATCCTTGGGCTCCCAACGCCATGCGGCAGCTGCGGCAAGCGCAAGAACCGGCAGTGCGGGAAAGAGAAACCGCGCTGGCGGCGACGTCCCGCCTGACCAAAGGGGATGTGCCGCTCCCGGTATCGCCACCGCCAGCAATACGGCAGCGGACAAGGCTGCCAGTTGGGGCCGTCGCTTCAATAGTGCACCGAGCGCGACCAACGCAAATATGTAAAACGGGGAGTGAGGCAGAAGTCCGAACTCCTGATCGAACAGGAGTCCTGCCAAACCCAAAGGAACCTGTCCCCAGAAAATGCGCTGTCTACCGTAGGAGGCAAGTGGATTCGGATTGCCCTGGAGTAGTGCAAAGAAGACCACCAAACAGAGAAAGCCCAATGCCAATCCGGCAGCGAGCCCCGAGCTCTGCTTTCGCCATATCCACATTGCTCCGAGTCCGAGGATGACCGCAAGCGGAATGTACTTGATGTGCAAGAAAGGCAGGAGTCCGATCCCTAATCCCCAGAAGAAGGCTTTCCACCCAACGGGATGCGAGGACGCCACGAGTCTCCGGAACGTGGCGGCGACAATGAGCGCCGCGGGGAGCTCTGGATAAGCAGACACACAAAGGAACAACGCAGGGACCGTCAAGGCAAAGCCCGCCACGCCAATGCCTGCCGCGGGGCGACCGAGCTCGAGCGCTTCTGCAGCCTTGAAGATCTCTCGAACGGTGAGCGCTCCTAAAAGCGCTTCCGTTAGGAGGACACCTCGAAGACCAAGCAATGCGAATCCCGGCAGCAAAATCAGGGGTAGCCCGATACCGTGGACGGAGTAGGGCGTACCATGGGCAAGGTGTGGACCGATCTTACCGTTGAAGTACTCCCGGTAGTCTTCAGCAGCATAATTGTTCTGTACTGAGAGGTCTCTGTCATGAATCAAGCTGTATGTGATGAGTAAGTAATGAGGCTCATCGCCCGAGATACCTACCGACTCCTGGAGGCGATAACCGATCCCCAAGTACAGAACGAAAGCGAAGAGAGCGACCTGACCTGCACGAGGAGAAATTGACACTCCGACCCGAGCGAGAACTTTCCAAAGCGCCAGGCCAAGGCAAATGACGAGAATAACGCCGAGAAACCTTCCCGAGAAAGCAGCGAGAAACGGGAGGGCCTTAAGCATTCCTGGGACATAGGCAGCAGCCGCGAGTCCGGGAACCCAAAGAGGAAGGAGTGCATGCTCAGCATCGAATCCGCCGAGCCAGCGACCCATGAAAACTCCGGCGATGCCAAATAGCGTGACGACTGGAACCCATAGCCATAGCGAAGGAACAGACGCCACCAATTCTGGCGTTTCGATCGACTCGGTGATCGGGACTCTAAGCGTTTGACCCACTACGATGGCGACACCAACGGCGGCTCCTGCGACGCCGCCGATCCATTTCGCCTTCCCGGTAGGAGTCATTAGAACGTAGGTGCCTCACGATTCTTCAGGAGCATCAAGCCCAGAAGCGTTTTGCCATCCCGGATCTCTGCTCGGGAAACCATCGACAATATTTCCTCCATGGTGAATAATCTCACTTCAATCGACTCGTCCTCCTCCGGGCAGGGGGAACGTTGCTCCAGGTCGGTGGCGAGGAAAAGATGCATGGTTTCATCTGAAAAGCCCGGCGAGGGATAAAAGGCCGAGAGTTTTTCTAGATGTTGGGGGAAAAACCCCGTTTCTTCGACGAGCTCACGTCGTGCCGTCTCTTCCGGTGTCTCGCCTGGAGCGATGTGGCCGGCCGCAATCTCCCAGAGAAACTCACCGACGGCATACCGGAACTGCCTGACGAGCACCAGACGCTGTTCTCCCGTCATCGCAAGAATGACAGCTGCTCCGACGTGCCGGACGACTTCTCGTTCGACCTCGATGCCGCTTGGCTCGATGACACGATCCACTTCGAGTGTGAGCACACGGCCTTGGTAGACTGACCGATGCTCTAGCCTCTTGACTTTGGTCTCATTCTCCATGCGCCGATTCTACCTTCGTTATCGAGCCATTGTGAACAAAAGTGCCGTGATAGAGTGAACTATAAGTCGCCAATCCACATGAACGGTGGCACGGCGCTTCGTGAGGAACTCAAGAACCCGAGAACTCGAGAAATCAGGACTATGTACCTGCTCTTCCTTGCTTTACTTACGGCGATCAGCCCTCTCGAACAAAAAGGTATCGATCTCGTCTACAACTTGGAATTTGAACCTGCTTACGAGGTATTCGAGCAGCTCTCACGGCAGAATCCTTCGTCACCGGCCGGCCCCTACTACTTGGCCTCGACCATGTGGATGGAAGAGCTCACCCGCCGGGGCGGTATGGCAGGTGAAACGTTCCAGAGCTCGAGGTATTGGACCCGCACCCGGAAGGAGCCCCCATCGCCGGAGCAGTTCGAGCGATTCGAGGCTTACATCACGGAGGCCACCAACCGTTCCAAGCGAGTGTTGGAATCTCACCCTGATGATAGGGAAGCGCTCTATTTCTTGGGAGCCACGGAGGGCGTGAAAAGCGCCTTCGAGGCCACCATACGGAGTCGCTACTTCGCCGCATATCGAGCTGGTCGGAGAGCGCAAAAGTGGCACAACAAGCTAATAGAGCTCGACCCCTCCCTGGCGGATGCCTACTTGATGCCTGGCATTTACGAATACGCCACGGCTTCGCTCAAGCGATCCGTCAAGTTCCTCGCGTTTCTAATCGGGATACACGGCTCCAAAGACAAGGGCCGGCAATATATCAACAAAGCGGCAGAAGGAAACCGGACCTATTGGGGCGCGCGATTGTCGCTTGTCATTTTGGACACGAGAGAGAAACGCTACGACCAAGCCCTCGAGCATCTAAGGGAATTGGAATCCTCTTTTCCGAAGAATCCCCTCTTCACTTTCGAGAAAGGATGGGTCTATCTACTGAAGAAGGACTGGCCCGCAGCTCGGAGCGTCTACCACGAAGTACGGAGCAAACAACAACTCCAGGCGCCTCACTACGACCGGATCCCACCGTCCATCATCTCGTTGAGGTTGGGAGAGAGCTTTCTCTTCGATGCCAAGTTCAAGGAAGCCCTGGCTCATTTTGACGACGGCCTGAGATCTCCCGATCTGTCCGAAACGGTTCGGTCGCTAATTCATTTACGAAGGGGACAAGCTTACGACGGGCTCGACCGGCGGGAAGAGGCAAGGGCCGAGTACGATATCACCGTGAACCTGAACGCGGACAAAACCTCGCGCCGGCTAGCCAAGCGTTACCTGAAGAAGCCTTTCCGCTTGAATCCTGGAGTAAGCTGATTCACACCAGCCTTGGCTAGGTTGGGCTGGTTAAATGAAGCCACGGCGGAGCCGTCACCTCGCTGATTCCTACTGATTACTGGGTCACTGACTTCTGGCTACTACTCGGAAAAGCAGGTCTACAGTCCGCTCCCAGATGGAAGCGCGTAGTAACCCTGTCGTGTGCGAACAACGAGATCGTCCCGGCCCTTGACGCGCACATCGATTTGACGCCAGATCCCGTCCCGGTTCTCGTTCTTCGGAACGTAGGCCATGCGGTACTGACTGTGAAGCTCGTCCTGAATCTGGTTGAAGCTCTCATTGAGCTCGCCTATATCTCCTGGAAAAAAGGCTGCTCCGCCGGTGTCCTGAGACAAACGTTTGAGGAATCCCTTGTTGACGCCGCTTCCCCTACCCTTGAATCCAACGGAATAGATGGTGACCTCGAAATACTTGGATCCTTCGATCACGTCTTTTTTCGTGGCTTCGCTCCCGTACCCACTCGAACGGGAATCATCGCCATCGGTAAAGACCAGTAAGGCTTTCCTTCCTTCCGCGTCTGAAACTTTGTCCAGCGAGATCAAAACGGAGTCATAAAGCGCGGTCCAACCCGAAGGATACAAGGATTGAATGCTTCCAATCAGTCGGTCGATGTCATCGGTGAAATGGCTACTGAAGCGAATGTGTTCGTTGAAATCCGCGATGATAGCCTTATCACCGTCCCATAGTTTGCTCACAAAATTAATGGCTGCTTCTTTGATCCCTTCCACGCTCGGCCGGATACTGGTCGATGCATCCAAGAGTAGAAGCACGGTCACCGGCGTCACCTCTGCGGTGAAGAATTCCAGGTCTTGCGGCACATTGTTCTCCACAATCTCGAAATCGTCGGCTTCGAGATTGGGGATGAAACGTCCTTTTTTGTCCGTTACGACAACGCTCAAGTTGACAGCTTCTACTCCCACTTTGAACTGAAAGGGGTCGTCCTTTTGTCCCGTTTGCCTAGTCTGTCCCGATTGGCCTTGCTGGGCAGACAGAAATCCAACTGAAAGAGCCATAATGAGTGCCAACAAGATAGGGTGTTTTCGCTGCACAGTTCTATCCTTCGGTATTTATTCTGCCCCTAGGGGACATGAAGCTTCGAGCCAGCGAGTCGGTGGCGACGCGAGGGTAGGGGGCTCACGCTTGAACCAGCGAATTGCCTTGCTGAAAGGTCCTGTTGCCTCCATACGCGGGCTTTTCGCATCTCACCAGAGTGTGAGGCCAAAGCCATTATAGCACAGGGCTTGGGTGCTCCCTGGCAGCCGCCTCTCCATCC
>JAUVQL010000162.1 GCA_030598165.1 Acidobacteriota bacterium
GCTTATGAAATTAGCAAATACCATTATAGAAAATTCTTTTGCTACAAAAAACGCAAATAAAGAAATTATCACGCCAAGACGCGGAGACGCAAAGAACAAATAAAAATGTCGCCGCAAGTTTCTTTGTTGCAGTCGGTCCGGATCCGGAACAGTGGATGACAGGATTCTTGAATTCTTGAGTTCTTGGGTTCTTGATTTCTTGATTTCGAAGGCGCCTCAACTTGACCACGGTGAGGGAGGTGCCGTAAGATGACTTTCTCCCCCCAACACGCACCATATTTGTCGACATTTGCAATGAGTGACGCGAAGGACAAACACGAAGCGCAATCGCCCGACACCGAGCCTGCCTCTGACGCTCTCGACCAAACCATCGTCCAAAGCGACGATCAACAAGAACGGTCCAAAGAAAAGAGCACGACGGACGCCTTCGTACATCCAGAGCTTCCGGGTTATGAGCTCAAAGACCGCTTGGGGTCTGGCGCTTACGGTGAGGTTTGGTGCGCCATTCAGACCAATACGGGTCGAGAGGTGGCCATTAAATTCTTCTCACGCCACAAAGGACTCGATTGGCCGCTATTGAAGCGAGAAGTGGGCAAGCTCGTCCAAGTCATCAGTGAACGGCGTGTCGTTCACTTGCTGGAAGTCGGGTGGGATGCCGATCCTCCTTATTACGTCATGGAATATTTGGAGGGGGGCTCACTTGCGGACCGCTTGGAGGAAAAGTCGCTATCGGTGAACGAAACGGTGAAGATGTTTCGCGAGTTGGCCGAAGCTCTTGTTTATCTTCACAGTAAGGCGGTCTTGCATTGTGACCTGAAGCCTTCCAATGTGCTTTTGGACAGCCGTGAACAGATCCGCTTAGCGGATTTCGGACAAGCCAGGTTGAGCACGGAGGCCGGCCCGGCCGTGGGAACGTTGTTTTACATGGCTCCTGAGCAAACGGAGCCAAATGCTCGACCCGACGTACGCTCGGACATCTATTCCCTGGGCGCCTTGCTCTATACAATGCTCACCGGCGCGCCCCCATATGCAACACCCGAAGCCGCTCACGATCTGGCAAGCACGGGCACAACGAATGAGCGCATCGAGCGCTACCGTCAGCTCATTCAGGAGTCCCCGCCCCCGCTGAAACACCGGCAAGACAAGGACGTGGACCGGACCCTGGCTGACATCGTGGACCGTTGTCTCCGAGTCGACCCGTCGGAGCGTTTCGAGAATGTCCAACAGGTCCTCAATGCCTTGGTAGCCCGAGAGCGGCAACGAACCCAACGTCCCCTGGTTGTCTTTGGGCTCTTGGGCCCCTTGGCGCTGCTCGCCGGGCTCGTCGCGATAGGCGTTTGGGCGGGCGGGCAGGCCGAGAATGGCGCGAGACAAGCACTAACGAAGCAGACACTGGAAAACAACTGGGGAACGGCGGGAGTGATCGCCACCGTAGTGGACCGGAACCTTTCTGCCGTTCAGCGTCGCGTGTCGAGGGAGGCCTCTCGAAGTGAGCTGCGAGGACTCCTGAGCGTGGAAGCAGCGGCGGCCGGCGGTGAGGAACGTGGGCTTGTTCATTCCCAGCTCCAGGCTTATGCAAAGCGTCTTTACGAGGACTACCGAGACCGGCACTTTCACAACTGGGTCGTTACGGACCGGGATGCGGTCGCACTGGCAAGAGAGCCCTTCGACAGCCGCGTCGTAGGCAGCCGATACGGGTACCGCGAGTGGTTTACAGGAAAACCGGAGGTCAAGCCCAATGAGGTCCCAGACGATGTTGCTCCGAGGGACAAAGTAGGCTTGACACTTGCCTTTCAAAGTACCGCTCGCGACCATCCAGTCTTGATCAGCGTGGCAAGTCCTATTTGGTCGTTGGATGAGCGGGAAATCTTGGGTGTTCTCTCCGCGACCATTCACCTTAAAACCTTCAACGAGTGGCTCGAGACCTCGGAGGGCCAAATTGCCGATGACGGCTGTCCCAGTAGGATGGCTATATTAATCAATCGACATCAATTGGTGCGCCATCCTTGCCCGGCGACGGAGGTTTCCCAGCCGCCCGTATCGAGAGAGCATTTCTTCGACACACCGGAAGTCCAAAGCTTGCTCAATGACCAGGATGAGATGACAGAGGACTATACCGATCCTCTTCGTCCGGGGCAGAAGTACCTCGCCACTTTCACGAGGCTCGAAGAAAACGCCGATTGGATTGCGATTGTGCAGCACAACCGTTTGGAAGCCATGCGGCCGGTGACGGACCTCTCGGAGCAGATTCGATGGCTCGGTTGGTTGGCGTTAGCGGCTGGATTGGCCGGCGTTGGGATCCTTTGGGCCTTGCTCTTCCGCGTGACTCGCGAAGCGCTGCCATCCTTTTTCAGTAGAGGGGGAGCGGGGTAGCTCAGATGCCAAAGCTCGTTGCGATTGGGCCCGAGAATCAAAAACTCCGGCGGAGTGTTCGGCCCGAGCGCATCATAAGAGTAGGTCGCGCTCCCTCGTTCTCGGAGAACGGCGTCAAAGAGATGTCCGCGAAGGGTTTCGAGCTCTGGGCGGTACCGTGGGACTTCATCGTTTCTAGGAATCACGCCGAGCTCCGTTGGCAGCAGGGCCGCTTACACGTCGAGCGCATGAGCCAAGCTCGTAATCCCATTTTTTTCAAAGGGGAGAAGAACGACTCCTTTTCTGTCGCGGTGGGGGATCACTTCGTTATCGGGGAAACCACCTTCCACCTCCTGGAGGATCGGGTCAGCGTGTCCCAAGAAGAGCCGACACCGGTCGATGTCGTGGGCTACTCGGGTGCCGAGCTAAAAAAGACTCGTTATCGCGATGCCGATCAGAGGCTGGAAGTTCTGTCCAACCTTCCCGACGTTCTTCGTGGTGCCGCGAATGATGAAGACTTGTTCTCTCGATTGGCGGTACTCCTTCTCGAAGGTATCCCTACTGCTGACGCCGTCGCCATCGTTCGCGTCGCGGAAAGCGAAAAGAAGGGCGGCCACGACGTCGAGATCTATCACTGGGACAGCCGGGACGCCACGACCACAGTCTTCACTCCCAGTCGCCGATTGATCCTCGATGCCATCGAGCACCGCCAACAAAGCGTCCGGAGTATTTGGAGTGCAAGCGGTGAGCAAGCCGTCGACTATACGATTTCCGAAAGCCTCGATTGGGCATTTTGCACGCCCGTGCCCGGTGAAGCTTGTGCCGGTTGGGGCATGTACGTGGCAGGGCGGGTGAGTCCTGACGTCGTAGGTCCCGAAATCGATTTGAGGCCCGACCTCAAATTCACCGAGTTGGTGGCCAACATTCTCGGTGCCGTGCGAGGTTTCCAACAACTTCAACACCGGCAAACCGTCCTGGGACGCTTTTTCTCACCCGTAACGCTCCCGATCTTGTCCAGCCCTGAAGGCGAGAAGGCACTCGCACCTCGGCAAACTCAAGTGACGGTATTGTTTTGCGATCTCCGTGGATTCAGTAAGAAGGCCGAGCAATCAAAGGACGATCTGTTAGGGCTTCTCCACCGCGTGAGCCACGCCTTGGATGTCATGACCAACTGTATCCACTCCCATCAGGGTGTCATTGGTGATTTCCAAGGCGATGCCGCATTGGCGTTTTGGGGATGGCCGTTGGACAGCGAAGACGCAGTGACCGATGCCTGCAAAGCCGCTCTCGACATCCGGTTGAAATTTGCTCAAGCCGCAAAGCAAGCGGGCGACCCGTTGGCTGATTTCCAGTGCGGTATCGGTATCGCCTCGGGCATCGCCGTTGCCGGCAAGCTCGGAACCGCCGGCAAGTTCAAGATCGATGTCTTTGGACCGGTGGTCAATCTGGCGTCCCGCCTCGAAGGGATCACCAAGCAACTGCGGGTTCCCATCCTCGTCGATGAAGACACTGCAGATCTCGTCAGAAAGACCGGTCATGAGATCCCCTTTCGCTTTCGTCGTCTGGCGAGACTTCGGCCCTACGGTTTGGAGCAAGCGGTTACGGTGAGCGAACTGCTGCCACCGGCCGGTGAACCGGACGTACTTTCCGACGAGCACCTCGCACAATACGAAGCGGCTCTCGAGGCCTTCAACATCGGTGATTGGGAAAAGGCCTTTGCGCTACTTCACGATGTCCCCCATTGGGACGTTGGCGCGGATTTCTTGACCTCCCACATCCTCCACCATCAGAGGAAGCCACCGGCCGATTGGCAAGGAACCATCCAGCTCGAAAGCAAGTAACCATGTTGACGCTTGGGGTCAGACCCAAAACGTCAACGCC
>JAUVQL010000107.1 GCA_030598165.1 Acidobacteriota bacterium
GACCGACGAGCAACGCAGCCAGACGGGATGGATCGGCGTTCGAATGTGACCGTAATTATGAAACGGGGTACTAAGGACTAGAGGCCACGCAACATAAGGCAAGAAACCAAGAAAGTTGCCTCACCACTTACCTGATGGTTACAGTCACATAAAAAAATACTGATTGTCAGGCTTCTTGGATTCTCGAGTTCTTGAGTTCTTGAATTCTCTACTCTATGCGGATCCAAGGGAGCTTGGCGGCTTCGATTTGTTGATTCAGTTCGGGGATAGAAGATTCGATCAATCGCTCCAACCGTTCGAGCTCAACTTCAGCTTTTTTGTCCAAGGCAGCCGACCTTGCCCTCTGAGATTCGGTAGGTCCGTCGAGAGTTCCTTGCCGTACCGCGTCGCCATCGATCTCAGAGAAAAGTCGACCGACTTGCATTTGAAGACTCGGATTGCGAAAAGACGGCCTCCCTCCCGAACCCACTAGTTGGGTTCGAATAGACTTGGCTTCGGTTGCGACGTCCTTCGCTGACGTCCGAACCGCTTCCGGCGCTTCCTTACCAGGTCCTTCGAGAAAAGCTTCGATTTGCTCAACGATTTCTTTGGTGCGTCGACCCGCATCCCTTATCTCTACGACGAGCTTTCCTGATTCCATGAGAAAGTCAAAGCGTCTTGTTAGTTCATCCGCAGTAGTGTCGGCGACGGGGTCGATTCCAACTTCGACGGTTGTGTCGCGCCGTTGGTCTCCTACGTTTAAACGTACTTTGTAGATTCCGGGAGGTACCAACGGACCTCTTGCCCGGGGTACACCTTCAGGAGGAGATACTCTGAGGTCCCACACTACTCGGTTCATTCCTCGTTGGACGGGGCCATTGAGTTTCCGTATGTGACTGCCCTCGTCGTCGAAAATATCGATACTTATCTCATCATCGGAGTCGGCGCCCAGAAAGTAAGTCAAGATGGCGCCGTTGGGAGGATTCTTCCCGATGAACTGGCGTTGGGCTCCATAGCTCTCATGTTTCCAAGGTAGGAAAGGATACGTCGCTCTAACATGAAAAAGCTCAACATCAGATTGCAGCAATTCCGTGGTCAGGTGCTCCAGTGGAATCAAGTCGTCCAAAATGTAAATCGCGCGTCCATGGGTCCCCACCACCAGATCGTTGTCGCGGGGATGGATGACGAGATCGTCGACGGGTACGGTTGGGAAGTTCCCTTTCATGCGGTACCAATGCTTCCCCCTGTCAATGGAGACGAAGAGCCCCGTTTCCGTTCCCGCGAACAAAAGATTGGCGTTTCTTGGATGTTCTACGACAACATTGACCCACCCCAGTTTGGGCAAGTTGGCTGAGAGGGGCTGCCAAGTTGCTCCAAAATCATCCGTTGTGAAAATGTAAGGAGAAAAATCATCCAGCCGGTGGCGGTCGAAGCAAGCATAAGCCCTGGCTTCGGACGCGTGGGACGCTACAACGCGACTCACGGCCGCTCTGTTGCCATCTAAACTGGGGAACTTACCCGACAAGTTCGTCCAGGTCTCACCGCCATCCTGCGTGACTTGCACTGTTCCGTCATCGGCTCCAACCCAGATGAGACCGGATTTCAAAGGCGACTCATCGATCGTGGTAAGAGTTCCCCATTGAGAAATACCGTCATGTCGCGAAAGAGTCTTCTCATCCGGTACGATACTCATGATCGGTAGCTCATCACGATCCTCTGCTCGCGTGAGGTCTTCCGTGGCGATCCATGTCTCTCCTCGGTCCCGCGAAGTGAAGAGACGATTTCCTCCCAAGAAAATAGTGTTGGAATCGTGAGGCGAAATCCGAATGGGAGAAGTCCAATGAAATCGGTAGGACTCTTCCCCTTCGGCTGGGTAGGGTCGAATAGCTTTACGGTCACCTGTCTTGCGATTGAATCGAACGATGTTTCCACCTTGGGACTCGGTATAAATGATATTTGGATCCCTGGGATCGACTTGCTGGTACATACCGTCCCCAAAGTTGATCTGGAACCAATCACCGTTGAGGATACCGATGTGATTGCGGGTGGCGCTTGGACCTCCCCATGAATGCGTATCTTGAGCCCCTGCGTAGATGAAATAGGGGTCTTGCATATCGACATCAATGGCGTAGAACTGCGCTATGGGAATATTGTTGACCTTGTCCCAAGTTTTACTGCGGTCCCAGGAAAAGTAAAGACCCCCATCTCCTCCAAGAATGAGATGCTGGTTATTGGCAGGGTTGACCCAAAGGGCATGGTGATCGCCATGCACGCCGATATCGTATACGGGCGTCATATCCGTGTTGTTTTGGAGCGTCTTTCCCCCATCATCGGATACATAGAAAGGAGCGCCTAGGACATATATCCGTTTCGCGTCCGTCGGATCGATCCGTAGTTTGCTGTAATACATAGGACGCGGGTTGAGTTTGTTGACCCGCTCCCAACTGTCCCCTCGATCCTCGGAGCGATAAAGTCCACCTTCGTGCGATTCAACTAGAGCGAAAAGAACTCGTGGGTCCTTGCGATAGATATCGATTCCAATTCTGCCCAAGTCCCCTTCCGGGAGTCCGTGGGAGAGCCTCTTCCAAGTTTTGCCGCCGTTCGTCGTCTTGTGTAGACCGCTTCCCGGTCCTCCTCCGTTGAAGCCCCAGGGAGTCCTGCGGCGTTGATAAGATGCCGCGTAGAGGATTTGAGGATTGACGGAGTCCAGGGCGATATCGACCACGCCCGTGTCTTGGTCGATGTAGAGCATCTTCTCCCAACTCTCGCCTCCATCGGTTGTTCGGAACACGCCCCTTTCTTCGTTGGCTCCCCAGAGATGTCCGAGAGCAGCGACGTAGGCAATGTTGGGATTGCGTGGATGAACGACGATACGTGCGATGGATTGTGTATCGCGGAGCCCCATATGCCGCCAAGTTTTTCCGCCGTCCATGGATTTGTAGACGCCGTCTCCGAAGGTGGAGCTTTGCCGGTTATTGGGCTCACCCGTCCCAACCCAAACGATCTCTGGATCAGAGGGAGACAGAGTCACATCTCCTATAGAAGAAGTCGTTTGGTCATCGAAAATCGCGTTCCACGTGGTGCCGTTGTTGGTGGTTTTCCACAAGCCTCCGGACGCCGTCCCGACATAGAAAATCCAGGGCTGAGATTCGATGACCGCCAGGTCGTCGATACGACCACCCATGACCGCAGGCCCGATCGAACGAAGTCTCAGGCCCTCTAGTAGCGTTTCATCTAGTTTCTGCGCGACCCCATATTGACTTCCGACAAACCAGGAACTGACGAGGATGAACCAGCAAATGACCGATCTTTTCTTCACAGGTTACTCCATAAAAAAAAGCCACAGAGGCACAGGGAAATCACATTACACGAACTCTCTGAGTCTCTGTGGCGATTTCCGCTCTGCTGTAAGCCAATAAGTCAGCCTACAGTGTCAAGAAAGACCACTCCTTTGTCGTCGGGACGCTTCCCTGGAGAATCCCTTTGTCCTTTGCAACCAGGCAACAATCCGAGGGGTTGTAACCGAAACCGCCCTCTGGATTGTATAGGCCCGGCTCGACCGAGAAGGTCATGCCTTCCTCCAGCACTGTGGTATCACCGAGAGCGATATAGGGCGGCTGGTGGCCTTCCATTCCTTCGCCGTGGGCGGGACGATGGTAGATGTATTTGGCCATGCCGTTTTCGACTTGGTAGTCACACACTGCCTTGGCGACGTCACAGCAACGTACGCCTGCCTTGGACTCTCGAGCTTGGATATGGATGCACTCGTTTTGCACCTCCCACATCTTCTCGTGCTCGGGCGTCCAAGGAGCAATCTGGTAACCGCGGTACTGTTCGCCTCCATGACCGCCAACCCGTACTGAGCCGGCCACCTGTAACGCGTCGCCTTTCTTGATTTTGTTGTGATGGAGTTGGTTGGGATGAGGATAGGCCGTACCGATACCCGACCGGACCCCGACGCCGACAGAGATACCTACTGCCGTGTGTGGACGTCCGTCTCGTTTGATGTCTTTCATGATCATGTCCATGCCCCACTCGGTGGCCGCCATCTTGACTTGCCAATCGGTGGCATCGGTGCCTTTTTCTAGGATGTAGTCTCTGGCGAAAGCGTGGATACGGCTCCAGTAGTCCATAGCCCGCTGGATGAGGGCAATCTCTTCGGGTGTCTTGACCATGCGCATCTTCATGCAGATATCGTCGACGGGCTCGAAGGACGCCTTCGGGAGGATTTCCATCATGTGTTTGTTGGCCTTGACGGAAGGCTGGTGGTCCAAAGCGATCTTCTTGTCGCCGTAGCCGAGTTTCTCGACCCCTTTGAGCATCCACTCCGTCAGATCGACGGCTTCCCCGGTGACCACCTTGCCTTCATTAGGGAATCCACCGTCGGCATGATGGAAGTCGAAGTAATACTGGGCGGATGTACTCCACCAGGTGTCGACGAGGTCGCGGTCCAATCCGGGATGGAACCAATGAAGCTCGAGGGCGTTCGTGGGAATGAAACACCAAAACGGCCTCTCGGTAGTGCTATGAAAGAGCCCCGTATAGTAGATGAGGTTCCAGCGGTTGCTGATGAGGATACCATCCAAACCACGCTCACCGAGCTTCTCCTGAAGTCGTTGCACCGTCTTCTGATGCCACTCCAGCGGAAGGCGATCGAAGGTCGCGGGTTGCGGATGATCTGGGTTCTTTACGAGAAGGCTCTCGGAGCCACCACTGCCGGTGGCTTGCTCCTGGTTCGCGGCACAGTTGGGGGCCAACGTTGCCCCTAAGGCAACTGCGCCAGTTGCTTTGAGAAAATCTCGTCGATTGCTCATCCCTTCACCTCCTAATGAAGTTACATGAGATACTCACGCATGTGAATTCGACGGCGAGAATGTACCCAGACCTATAACATTAGTCAACTCGCTCAAAATCACTGTGAGGTGTGGGATGCAGAGGGAACGGAGCTGAGGGCACTTCCGGCAGTGTTCTCTTAGCTTTCTTGCGGCACGGGATGCCTACTCGGTCACGACAGGATTTCCTAGACCTTTCAAAAAGGCGTCCACACAGACAGGATCGAAGTCAACC
>JAUVQL010000139.1 GCA_030598165.1 Acidobacteriota bacterium
CCATGGACGACATCAAATTCATGACCGGCTATAACGTAGAGCCGGTGGTGGCTTCCGAGACCGCCATCATGGAGGCTATCGAAAAGTACTACGGCTCCATGCACAGCCTCCAGATCAAGGAAGAGCTCGACAAGCTCGTCGAAGCCGATCAAGAGAGCGACGTGGAGATCCTCGATGAGGCCGAAGACATCGACTTGGATGATCTCGAGCGCTCGGCGGAGGACGCGCCCGTCGTCAAGCTCTGCAACTTGATTCTAACCGATGCCCTGCGTCGCGGAGCCAGCGACATTCACATCGAACCCTACGAGCGCGAATTCCGGGTTCGGTTCCGCATCGATGGTGTGCTCTACGTGGTGATGAATCCGCCCATGAGATTGCGGGAAGCGATCACCTCCCGACTCAAAATCATGGCCAAGCTCGACATCGCTGAAAAGCGGTTGCCCCAAGACGGCCGCATCAAGATTCGCATGAACAGCGGCGGTAAGATGCGAGAATTGGATTTTCGAGTTTCAACGCTCCCTACATTGTTCGGCGAAAAAGTCGTCTTGCGGCTCCTCGACAAGGAGAACCTGATGCTGGATATGACCAAGCTCGGGTTCGAAATCCAGTCCTTGAAACGATTCGAGGAGGCCATTTTGAAGCCCTGGGGCATGGTATTGGTGACGGGGCCGACGGGTAGCGGTAAGACCAACACGTTGTATTCTGCCATTAGTCGTTTGAATACTGCGGAGACCAATATCATGACCGCGGAAGATCCGGTGGAATTCAACTTGGTGGGTATCAACCAGGTGCAAATGAAGGAGGCCATCGGACTGAACTTCGCCGCCGCCTTACGTTCCTTCCTGCGACAGGATCCCAACATCATTTTGGTGGGTGAGATTCGAGATTTCGAGACGGCGGAGATTGCCGTAAAAGCCGCTCTTACCGGCCATTTGGTGCTATCGACTCTGCATACCAACGACGCGCCGTCTACCATCAACCGCTTGATGAACATGGGCATCGAGCCGTTTTTGGTCGCCACGTCGGTGCACTTGATTTGTGCTCAGCGTTTGGTGCGACGCATTTGTAAGGAATGTCGCACCGCCGTGGAGTTGCCCCCGCAGGCTCTCATCGATGTCGGTTTCACGCCGGATGATGCAAAGGACGTGACCGTCTATAAGGGTGCGGGCTGCGGTACTTGCAACAATACAGGTTACAAGGGCCGCTTGGGTCTGTACGAGGTTATGGAGTGTACGGACAATGTGCGCCAACTCGTGCTGGAAGGGGCTTCCGCCCTCGAGTTGAAACGCGTCTCCCTCGACGACGGTATGATGACGTTGCGCCATAGCGGACTTCAGAAGATCAAGGACGGCATGACCACGATCGATGAGGTTGTTCGAGAGACCGTGAAATAGATTCTTACAGCTCAGATGTTTCTGTGATAAAAAACCCTAGAGAGAAAAGCGAGTAAAACATATGGCCGTAAGCTTACATCAGCTCCTCAAGACCATGCTCGAAATGGGCGGATCGGATCTCCATGTTACCAACAACTCACCGCCGCAAGTTCGAGTCGACGGGCAGCTTCGTCCTTTGGACATGCCACCGTTGTCGGCCGTGGAGACCAAACAACTCGCCTACAGCGTGTTGACCGACAATCAGAAGCATCGTTTCGAGGAGAGTCTAGAGCTCGACTTTTCTTTCGGGATCAAGAATCTCGCCCGATTCCGGGCCAATGTATTCATGCAGAGGGGGGCGGTGGCGGCGGCCTATCGGACTATTCCTTACGAGATCCGGGGATTCAAAGATCTTGGTCTTCCCGGGGTCATCGCCCAGATTTGCGAGAAACCCAGAGGATTGGTCCTCGTCACCGGGCCAACAGGTAGCGGAAAATCGACGACATTGGCGGCAATGCTCGACAAGGTCAACAGCGAGCGGTCGGAGCACATCATTACGATCGAGGATCCCATCGAGTATCTCCACAATCACAAGAAGTGCCTCGTGAACCAGCGTGAGCTCCATTCCGATACGCATAGCTTTCCTAATGCACTGAGGGCTTCACTTCGTGAAGATCCGGATGTGGTGCTCATCGGTGAGATGCGAGACCTCGAGACCATCGAGTCGGCGCTTCGAATCGCCGAGACGGGTCATTTGACATTCGCCACGTTGCATACTAATTCGGCGGCTCAGACCATCAATCGTATCGTTGATGTGTTTCCTGCCCATCAGCAGCCGCAGATTCGAGCACAGCTTTCCTTCGTCCTCGAGGGGATCATGTGTCAGTCACTTCTGCCAAAAGCAAGTGGAACGGGTCGTGTTCTCGCGATGGAAATCCTCGTGCCGACTCCGGCCATCCGGAATCTGATCCGTGAGGACAAAGTCCACCAAATCTACTCCTCGATGCAGACCGGGCAGGAAAAGCATGGAATGCAGACGTTCAATCAGTGCTTAGCGACCCTGTACTTTCAAAGGCAGATTACGCAACAACTCGCGCTTGCCATGTCTTCCAATGTCGAAGAGCTTCAAGAAATGATGAATCGTGGCGTAGGGCTTAGTGGCGCGCACCGCGGCGGAGCACCGTTGAGGAAAACAGCGCGAACCAACGGATAGAGAGCTATAAAGGAGGCATCCCATGCCGGCTTATGTTTGGAAAGGTAAGAACCGTTCCGGTGCGACTCAGCAGGGAGAGAGAGTGGCAGCCTCAAAGGATGCAGCCATCTCTATGCTCCGTCGTGACCAAATCCTCGTCACGAGCATCAAGGAAAAAGGCAAAGAGATCAGCTTTCCTCGGCTAGGCGGGGGTATCACATCGAAAGACGTGGCCGTCTTCACGCGGCAGTTTTCGGTGATGATCGATGCAGGTCTGCCTTTGGTCCAATGTCTCGAGATCTTGGGCACCCAGCAGGAGAATCAGACTTTCGCAAAGGTCCTCCTCGCCGTCAGACAGGATGTTGAAGGCGGTGCGTCACTCGCCGACGCGATGAAGAAGCATCCGAAGGTTTTCGACGACCTGTTTACAAACATGATCGCTGCGGGTGAGGCCGGCGGTATCTTGGATATCATTCTCAAACGGCTTGCCACCTACATCGAAAAAAATGTCAAGTTGAAATCTCAGGTCAAGTCGGCCTTGGTTTATCCCATCGCGGTGGTGTCCATTGCCGGATTGGTTGTGGCCGTTATCTTGTGGAAAGTCATCCCCACGTTCGCGGCTCTGTTTGCCGGACTGGGTGCGCAGCTACCGCTCCCTACCCGGATTGTGATTTTTATGTCCAACTGGTTCGTGCGGTTGCTCCCGTTCCTCGTCGTGGGCGGCATAGGATTGGGATACGGCCTGAAGAGATACTATGGCACCTATAACGGCCGGCGAGTGATAGACGGCATAACATTAAAGTTGCCCGTGCTGGGCATGATCCTCCGCAAAATCGCGGTGGCTCGTTTCTGCCGGACCTTGTCGACGCTCATCTCCAGTGGTGTGCCGATTCTCGATGGATTGGAGATTACGGCGCGCACTGCCGGAAACGCCGTCGTCGAAGACGCTATCATGAAAACCCGTAAGAGTGTTGAAGGCGGCCAATCCTTGGCTGCACCCTTGATTGAAACCAAGGTTTTCCCAAACATGGTAGTACAGATGATCTCGGTCGGTGAGCAGACGGGCGCCCTGGATGCCATGTTGTCGAAAATCGCCGACTTTTACGAAGAGGAAGTCGATACTGCAGTCGGCAACCTGATGACGTTGATGGAGCCTCTTCTCATCCTCTTCCTTGGGACCGTGGTCGGTGGCATCGTCATCTCGATGTACCTCCCGATTTTCGACCTCATCAACAAGTTGACCTAGCAGAGTCGTCTCGAGAACCGACAACGGCTCGGCGATCCATCGTCAACATTTGACTTCCGGTAATTTGCCGGCGGGGTAGAGCTTCTTTGCAAGACAAAGCGAAAAAGCCCGTCGAAAGCCTGCTTGCGACCCGGCTCGTCTGGTTGATGGTCCTCAGGGTCGTCGTGGTGACGACGCTACTCGGCTCCGCGGTAACCGTTGAGGTTATTGCTGAGCCGGAGGGGCAGGCGAGGCCTCTCTATTACCTAATTGCCCTAACCTACCTCTTGACGCTCCTCTACGCGCTTGTCTGGCCGGTAACAGATTCCTACCGTCGTCATCTCGCCTATGTGCAAATCTTTGGAGATCTTTTCATCATCACCGGTGTCGTTTACTACACGGGCGGGATCGAGAACAATTTCTCTCTGCTCTATTTCATCACCATCATAGCCGCCAGCATCATCCTTTATCGTCGTGGAGGATTGATCTCCGCTGCAGTGGCCTCGCTTTGTTACGGAGGCGTTCTGCTCACCGTTTTTTTTGACCTGGTTCCCGCCCACACCCTCAATGCTTTGAGGGCGTCCCCGATCGAAGCGGAGTTTTTTTACTACAGCATTTTTTTCAATACTTTCGGCTTCTTCACGGTCGCCACACTGACAAGCTATCTGTCGGAAGGCTTGCGGAAGACGGGGCAAGAACTGGAAGAAACGTCAGATCTTCTGGCGGAC
>JAUVQL010000094.1 GCA_030598165.1 Acidobacteriota bacterium
AGAACGATCCCGCGGTCTTCTCCCTCGCGGCCGGCGCCCCATTCTTCGCCAACTCGCACTGCGAAATCCTCTATGAGCTCGCCTTCGAGACTTGGAACGGTGATGACCACGATAGCCACGCCTGTTTTCTGGAAAAGCTCCGTGTGAAATCGCTCCATCGTCTGAATGTGATCTTGGCGAATGACACCGGCCAAGTCGTGAACGGAACGGTCGCCCCGAGGTGGAAGCACAACTTGTGTCATCGCCGGGCGGAGTTCACCCATGAGGAGAATGGAGAGCAGAAAGCCTAGCCGCAAAGAGTGACGCATGGATTTGTCTCGAGCCAAGAGTCGCTGGAAGAATAAAGGAAGGTAGGCAAGAATTCAAGAACTCAAGAATTCAGAACCCGGCGAAGACAGTGTCGCTGCCGGCTCGGCGAATTCTTGGAAAAGTTGATCAAGATGATTCCGAGTGTAATATTTCTTTGATCTTTTTCGCGATAATCTCGGGATCGATGGGCTTCTCGATGAAGGCCTCCGGTGTGAGACTCTTTAGTTGTCCACGGACCTCGATGCCAAATCGCCTCGTGAAATCGTCCGCATAGGATTCTTTGGGCTTTTCTTCACCAGTCTTCATGTCTACCCCCGTAGCTTCCGAGGCGCCGGTGATAATGAGAATGGGGATCTTCTCCAGTTCTGGATCCTTCTTCATTTCCTGAAAGACAGCAACGCCCCCTTTCTGAGGCATCATGACGTCGAGGAGGACCAAGTCGGGCCGACTCTCCCTCATTGCTTTCATTGCTTCCTTGCCGTTTCTAGCTACCCGATACGGATACCCGTGCTCTTCGAGAATCTCTGACAGGAAGACCACGCTTTCCTCACTGTCATCCACGATCAGGACCTGCTTATCTTCGGGCATCTGTTTTCCTCCTACTGCATGGTAGTCATTGTTTTGGGCCGTCCACGGCCTCGGTCGACCTCGGAAGATGGATGTGGAAGGCCGATCCCTTACCTGGCGAAGAATCGACCTTGATGGTGCCCCCATGCTCTTCCGCCATCTTTTTGACGACATGTAGGCCGAGCCCGGTTCCCCCCCCCGCCTTGGTGGAAAAAAAGCGGGTATACAAATTCGACAGCACTTCTTCGGACATACCGATTCCGTTGTCTTCTACTGTGAGAACGACTTCATCTGGCGTGGCTCGGCTTCTCAGAATGACGCGATCGCCCGACTCCGATTCCGTACAGGCGTCAATCGCGTTGGTGACGAGGTCGACGATTGCCCGGAAAACACCGGTGCGGTCTAGCGCCACCAAGCCGATACCCTCGTCAGTTTCGGCCCGCAGCTCCACACCCAGGCCTTCAGCCATGTCCTTCAGCTCGTCGATGACTTCTCGAATGACAGCATTGGGATCGATCGGCTCGCGCCTCGGGACGCGTTCTTTGGCGTAGTACAACATATCGAAGATGAGCCGCTCGACTCTCCGGACGCTGCTCTTTGTGACGCGCAAGCCCTTACGGAGTTTCTCCTCGTCACCTTTCTCTATGGCTCGGTCGAGTACGTATTGGCCTGCGCGGAGTCCGTTGAGTACGTTCTTCAACGTATGCGAGAGGCCGGCCACCGTCTGGCCAATGGCGGCTAACCGCTCGTTTTCCAAGAGCTCGCGTTGCACGTGCGAAAGACGAGCTGTCGACTGATTGAGTGTGTCAGCTAAAACCGCTAATTCGGTATGTTCGGGCAATTCTATGGTGTGATGCAGATCGCCCGAGCCGATTGCCCTAGCACCGGCGACGAGTCTCTTGAGGGGACGGTTCAAGTAACGGCCGAGTAATAGTCGAGTCGTCAGCATGGTGACCAGTAGAACGACTCCGCCAACGGCGGCTAGGGCGATTTGGACTGACCGCACCTGCTCGTTGATCGGCCGAAGGCTCTGCTGCACGAGGACCATTCCAAGCTTCTGCCCCTCCTCGTGGTGACAAGTCTGGCATTCCTCGGCGTTCGCGAGAGGCGCTGCAAAGACTTGGAAACTCTCGGCTTCCGGTTCGTGGACAATGCTAATGTCGACAGTTGGCTGCAAAATCCCATTCTCGTGGCACGTATTGCAGGGAGACTGATCGAGCCGTCGCGCGATCTTTTTGTCGGCGGGGTCGGTCGACAGGAGCACCTGGCCGCTCGTGGTGATCACTTCAACATGAGTATCTTTGTGGTGAGGGATCCTCTCTGCGATCCTGTCCCACACCCCGTGTCCACTCTCAGTCAGCATGGTCGCTTGAACTGCGGAAACGACAGCCTCATTAGAACGTCGGGCAAGCTCTAGATTCAATGTATATAAGGTCCCTGTCAGGTGTCTTCCGAGCCAGAACAAAAAGACAACGAAGATCAACGCAAGCAACGGCAGCAGCCGCACTAGGATTCGCCATTGGACGCTCTTGACTCCGGCCGTCATAGGGCTACTCCTGCTTCCTGTGGCCGAAGTGTAGCCTCTCTTCTTCTACGAGGAGAAGAGTGGCGGTGAATGGTGTTCCGATGCACTCCAAACAGGACGATTTCTTGAAGAGTGTGCGATACGGGATTGCATGAAACAGTCATCGCACAGCAAGGAAGTCAGGACAACACGTTTTTAACCAACGTCTGAGCTCGTTCGGATCCTGTGTGGCTCGTTCCCAGCTCATCTCGCAGTGAATTGAGACACTCACGCGTGTCGGAGAATATCACGAGCTTCGGTTGGAAAACAAAAGGATGCGGCAACGGAGTGTGCTGCTTCCTGTAATAGAGAACCCCCCCCCAACGGAATTCCCCGATTTGAGTGGCCGGTCAAGCGCCCCACCTTTTGAGCCGAAGTCCATGAGCCAACATCTGAGGTAAAAGCGTCTTCGCAGGGAGGCGCCCGAGAGCTCCTCCGGCACACTCCTCGTTCACGATTTCCTCCTCGGCGATATCACAAAGCCGCCTAAATATAACCCAAGCCAGGGGTTCCTCGCGTCGCTCGCCGGCGTCATGGGGAAGGGGAAGGCGTGGCGCGAACGACTCCGTTCGACCGGCACGGCGTTTTTTGAGAGCGTGGCTTCATGTTACACTTGCCGACTCGAAACGATGGTTGGCCAGCTGGGTAGTCAACGAACAAGGGGGATTAAAGAAGATGAAACTCATAAAGGAATGCATCGACATCTTGACGGAACTGGGAGGAATCACTACAGCGGAAGCGGCCCAAGGCGTCATCGAGAAGAAAGCCGACAAGGCGAACCTGGACAAGCTCAGCCGGATCAAAAATCCGGAAATCTTGAAGAAGATCGCCAACGCCATCGTGCTCTGCGAGCCGGACAGTCTCTTCATCAATACTGCCTCCGATGCGGATAGGCAGTTCGTTCGAGAGTACTCGCTCGAGAAGAAGGAAGAAGCAAAGCTGCCGATGGATGGCCACACGATTCACTACGACCTCAAGGAGGAACAAGGCCGTATCGTCGACCGGACTTTCTACATCTACAACGAAGGTGAAGAAGTCAGTTCTCTCGCTAAGAAGAAGCCGCGCAGTGAAGCCCTCGAGGAGATCCGTGACATGATGGGCGGCATCATGAAGGGTAAGAGGATGATGGTCGGTTTCTACGTCCGAGGACCCGTGGGCGCACCAGCCTCCAATCCGGCTATCGAAATCACCAGCTCCACCTACGTGATGCACAGTGCGGACATTCTCTACCGCAATGTCTATGACGCGATTGACAAGGAAGTGGAAAAACTGGGGCACTTCTACTGCAATGTTCACAGCGAAGGCAAGAACCGGGCGGAAGACCTACCCAACGCCAGGGTCTTCATGGATCGCAGCCACCAGACTACGTACAGCTTCAATTGCACCTACGCCGGCAACACACTCCTGATGAAGAAGGGCAACCACCGCTTTTCGGTCGATAGGGCGGTTTATGAACTGAAAGGCGAACAACTCTCTGAGCATATGTTCATTACCGGCATCTCGGGCTCGGGAGGACGGATCACTTGGATGGCCGGAGCAGCCCCCAGCGGGTGCGGCAAGACCACGACCGCCATGGCCGGAGACCATTTCGTCGGTGACGATTTGGCCCAAATGTGGATTGCGGAGGACGGCTCCGTCCGATCGATAAACCCGGAGAAGGGCATTTTCGGCATCGTCTCGGACGTCAACTGGGAGGGCGATCCCAAACTCATGGAGTGTCTCCGGAATCCAGGCACCGAGGTCATTTGGTCGAACGTGTTGATCGACGAGGACAAAGTGCCCCAATGGACCGGAAACCTAGAAGACCCTCCACCGAAAAAGGGTTTCAACTTTCAAGGACCATGGGAAGCCGGAATGAAAGACGAAAAGGGCAAAGAGATTCCCATGTCGCATCCCAACTCACGTTGCACGCTGACGAATGAGGCTTTGGGCAACTATTCCGATAGGAACGAAGACCCGGAAGGCGTCGAGACACGCATCATCACCTATAGCGGCCGCGACAGCGATACCATGCCGCCCGTCTACGTAGCTAGGACTCCCGATGAAGGAGTGCTCATCGGTGCTTGTATCGTGTCCGCTGCTACCGCAACTGAGGTTGGTGTCACGGGGGTCCGACGGCAGCCTTGGGCCAATGCACCCTTTACTCCTGGTTCTCTGGGAGGCTACATGGACGCCCAATTCGTATTTTTCAACAGCAAGAAGATTACACCGGAGAAACAGCCGATTCTGGCGGGGCTCAATTATTTCCTGACGGAAGCAGCCAGAGGCGGAGACTCGAAAAAATTGCTTGGAGAGAAGAAAGATGTAAAGGCTTGGATGGGCTGGCTGGAAAGAAGGGCACATAAAGAAATAGACGCCATTGAGACGCCCATCGGATATTTACCCAAGTATGAGGATCTCAAGAAGCTGTTCAAAGAAAAAATCGACAAGGAGTATCCCGAAGATCTGTACGAGAAGCAGTTTTCTCTCTATGTGGACAATATTCTCGGCCGAGTTGAACTGCAGATCGAAGCCTATGGCAAAGAGGACAACGTCCCGCCGAAGTTCTTCGACCTTCTGAAAGAACAGCGCACAGCACTGACCGCCTTGAAGGAAAAGTATGGCTCAGTCATAACACCGAAGCAGCTGCAGCAGGGCTAATTTGAAGACCAAGCAAAAGGGGCGGGTGACCTTCGGGTCACCCGCCCCTTTTTTCCTGTCAAAGATGTAGGTCAGGCTATGCCTGACAACTTGTTGACGATACGGGTGCGATGAGATCTGTTCTACGCTTGCTTCTCGCAATTGCGACCGTCTCGTGTCTTCATCCACG
>JAUVQL010000126.1 GCA_030598165.1 Acidobacteriota bacterium
GGGCCGTGACGCAGACCGATCGCTTCAAGGCCTCGGTATCCGGTGCACCAATGACCAATCTCGCTAGCGAGTACGGCACCGAGACGAGCTCCATCAATGCCTACGATACGTGGTACCTCGGGTCTCCTTATGAGAACCTCGACCTCTTCATGGAACGCTCCCCGGTTGCCCACGTCAAAGAAGCGAAGACGCCGACGCTCATTCTTTGCGGCGAAAAAGACGTCATTGATCCGATCGGCCAATGTACGGAGTTCTACCGAGGACTCAAGCGTTACGGTGTCGAGACTGAGCTCGTCATCTATCCACGCGAAGGGCATCGCATCCGCGAGGAACGGCATCAAACAGACTTACTCCAACGTGTCGTGGATTGGTACGACCGCTACCTCATGGCTCCGAAAGGTAGGACAACCTCCACCCGCTAGTTGAGGAAAGGTTCCGGGGAAAGAGCTTGATTCCATGACGTCGGATTTGCGAATATTGCCGGAGACCAGCAAGGAGGAACGAAAATGGTGAAACCCGGTGCCGCTGCCCCCAAATTCCGGCTCCCGTCGACTTCAGGGAGAGATGTAGCACTCGCAGATCTCCGTGGCCGCAAGGTCGTCCTTTACTTCTATCCAAAGGACGCGACACCTGGCTGCACTCGTGAAGCTTGCGATTTCAGAGATAACTTGGCTAGGGTCCGGAGCGCTGGAGCCGAGGTCATTGGCATCTCCAAAGACTCGTTGACTTCTCATGACCGCTTTCGCGAGAAGTTCGACCTGCCTTTCGAACTACTGTCCGACAGCGACAACAAGGTCGCTACCAAGTTTGGTGCGTTCGGTGAAAAAACCATGTACGGCAGGAAGTTCATGGGGACCATTCGATCGACCTTCCTCATCGACGAGAACGGGAAAATCGAAGCCGTCTGGTCTCCCGTCAAGGTCAATGGCCACGTCGATCAGGTCCTAGCGGTGCTCCGAGGTGAAACTCCGCCGGCGCAGTCAGTTTCTGCTAAAAAGAAAGCGCCCAAGAAAAAGACAACGGTCAAGAAAAAAGCCAAAAAGAAGAAATAGGCGTCGCGACAGGCAAGCGTAGAAGTAAAGCCGCAAATGAACGCGAATAAACGCCAATCAAGAAAGAATTCGTTGACTCCTGACTGCTAACTGCCTATTCGCCCGGCACAGCCGGGCCTACGACTGCTGACTGCCGGAAGGTGTTGCCGGTGGAAGCGCCGTAGGCATTGCCTCGCCTTGGAACAACGGCTCGGCTTCGGGCGTGAGTAAAACCCACAAACCGTATATCCCGATAACGGTACCGAAGGGGATGTTCAACAAGTTGAAGATCGACAAAATGATAGTAAGGATCCGAGCCCATGGTTTGAATTTGATGAGACCGACACCCGCAATGATTCCGGGAGCCGACAAAAGCCCAATGAAACAAAACAGACCCACGGCGAGCACCCCAAGAATGGGAATGGCTATCTGAGCGCCGGGTTCGTTTTGAGCGGCAACACCAACGATACCCGCAGCGCCTCCAAGGATGAGAAGGACTATCACCGCCGCCATAAGGCCCATTGCACCGAGGACGATATAAAGCACCCCTAGAACCGTGACATGTTGGCGCATGCTTTCCTCCATATGATTCACGGCCATTCTACCCGCTTGTCGAGTGGAGGCGAAAGCCGAATGTTGAGGGTTCGAGCACTAGCCCAAGAACTCTTCGGCCCAACGCGAGAACACCATGAGCGGGAAGAGCTTGTGCGCGTGATTCCGACGGCCGGCAAGATGTTCCGAGAGGGATCGATCGACGGTCTGCCACTGAAACAAGCCCTGGCGACGGATACGTTCCTCGGAGAGAAGGTCTCCCATCAAGGGACGAAGCTCGCGCTTGAGCCAGTTCTTCATGGGAATGCTGAAACCTTCTTTACGTCTTTCGAGAATGGAGTCGGGAAGGATTCCTTTCATGGCCCGCTTCAAGATATGTTTTCGAGTCATTCCTTTGAGCTTCAAGCTCCCCGGCATTCGAAAGGCCATCTCGATGACGTCTCTATCCAGGAACGGCGCTCGTGCTTCGAGCGATGTAGCCATGCTCATTCGATCGACTTTAACGAGAATATCGTCGGCGAGAAAAATTTTGAAATCAGCATAAAGCTGGCGGTTGAGCAGATCGCCGTTGTCTCCACCCAACGCCCGTAGGACGGGAGATGCGGGGTCGAAGGAGCCGACGCCCAGTTGGAGCTCGTCGGTATAGAGCTCGTGCTTATCTTCCGGGGTCAGATGCCAGAGCCATCGATAGTGCTCCAAGCTCGGTGACACAGTGCCCCCAGTGAGAAATCGCTTGGTTTTGTTGATGAATCCCTTCTTCTTCTCCGATGGCGGAAGGGCCTCACTCAAAACGGCAAGAGCCTTCATCGCTCTATTCCCCGTGAAACGACTTAGATTTCTCCAAATCCGGTCCGCCACATACCAATCATATCCGGCAAAGAGCTCGTCTCCTCCATCTCCTGAAAGAACGACCTTCACATCTCGAACGGCGACCTCGGATACCAAGTAGGTTGGAAAGAAGGAGACATCGGCAAAGGGCTCGTCCAAATGAACGACCAGCTTGTCGAACAACTCGCTAACGCGGGGTTCAATCCGCTCTTCACGATGCTCGGTGCCGAAATGATGAGCCACTTGCCGGGAGTAGCTCGATTCGTCATAGCTTCCTTCACTAAAACTGATGGAGAAGGTCTTGATGGGCCGTTCGGAAGCTCTACTCATGTAGGCCACGACACTACTGCTATCAATCCCGCCAGAAAGAAAGGCACCGAGGGGAACGTCACTCATCATTTGAGCTCTTACGGCTCGGTCCAGCTTGTCCCTAAGCTCCTCGACCCACTCCTCCTCATTCTTGGATTCGTCCACGTCCCATGGAACGTCCCAATAACGCTCGATGGTGAGCGCTCCCCCCTCGATGCTCATTAAATGAGCGGGAGGAAGTTTGCGGATACCCTTGAAGATCGTGTGCGGCGCGATGATGAACTCATAAGTGAGAAACGTGTCGAGTCCTTCGAGGTCGAGCTCCCGCGGAACATCGTTACGTACCAAAAGGGCTTTGATTTCTGAAGCGAAGACGATGCTGTGTGGGCCCTCATAGTAGTAGAGAGGTTTCTCCCCCGCTCGGTCTCGTGCCGCAAGAGTCCGTTGGCGCGGGCCGTCCCACAACGCAAAGGCGAACTGACCGTTCAGGCGGTTGGCAACCCGATCGCCCCATTCCTCATAGCCATGAACGACGGCCTCCATATCGGATCCGGTGGCAAATCGATGGCCACGGCCTTGAAGCTCCTCGCGGAGCTCGCGGTAGTTGTAGATTTCGCCGTTTCCAACAAAAACGATAGTCCGGTCCTCGTTGAAGATGGGCTGGCGCCCACCCGCGACGTCGATGATCGACAGTCTCTTGAGGCCGAGAGCGGCCCCGGGAAGACTCACCGAGCCCGTATCATCAGGGCCCCGGTGGTGGAGACGATCCACCATGCGATCGATCTCTTCCACCGGTGGAACATAGGCAGGATCATCTGGGATGATCCCCACGATGCCACACATTGTCTATCCGCCACCCAGTTTTGAAGCGATTTTGACTCCACCGAGCTCAACCAAAAACTTGAGATAGGGAAAAACTTGTTTCATTGCAGCGGCATTGACGAAGCAAGGGCTAGCGCAAGTGGGACAAATTTTTTCCAGGAGCGAACGGCGTTCGGCAAGATTAGCCGGATCGTAGTAGCAAGCGGTGGGATCGTCCGTCCGAACATTACCAATGGCACGGCTGTTCTCACAGTAAGAGAAATCGCCGTTTGGATTCAGCAAGACGCCTTGATCCATGGACGGACAAGGCATTGAGCGACGCATTCCGTTCTGGAACATCTTGACGTAGGCGTGGTAGAGAAGCGCGTCCCCGTCTGTGAGCGAAGATTCTCGGACTCTTTTACGGAAAAATTCGACCAAACGTGGAAAGTCCTCCGGTCTAAGCTCCGTCGACTCGGCTAGATCCATGTTGCCAAAGGCAAGCTCCGAATAGCGAGCAATGGCGAAGACTACGTTCAGATTCTCTTTTTTGCAGAACTCGTATAGCTTTTCGCCGTCTTCGATGTTCTGACCGGTAAAGGTGAAGGAGACGCCGAAGTTGAAAAATTTCTCCTTTTGGATCTCCTGCATCGCACGAACGGTCTCCATGGAGCGCTCGAAAGCCTTCCAAACCCGACGAATCTTCTCGTGTGCTTCACCGACTCCGTCGAGACTCACCCGAGTGCCAAATAGGAATCCTCGTTCGTTGGCCACATCGATGATTTGATCGAGTACCGGAACGACCCTCTTCACCACAAAACCGTTGGTGTTCAATGTGACTTTGCGGAGCCGCGGCATGTTGTCACTCATGACGCGCACGATCTCCACCATGTCTTTTCGTAAGGTGGGCTCTCCGCCCGTGATGCCGACGTATTCGATGGAACGAAACAACTCGCTCGAAAAGACCTTCCGGTACTCCTCGGTGGTCAGATCATCGTGGTACGGAAGTTTCCACGAATTGCACATGACGCACTTGGAGTCACATTTGTAGGATACGTTCCAAATGAGAATCGTGGGAGGGATCGCTTTGAAGCGACCAACTATCTGGGTCTTGAAAAAATCCGCCGGAAGCGAAGGTAGACTCTGCCGTAAGAGTTTCCCTATATATTTGTTGTTACCAAACATCTCGATGGTCGTCTAGGTTGCGACGGTCTCCGTTCCGCCTTCGCGGCGATCCTTGATGGGTTTCGCAGGAACACC
>JAUVQL010000043.1 GCA_030598165.1 Acidobacteriota bacterium
AGGCGCCCATCTGGCAAGGCGCGAGGAGTGAATAATATCTAGATATATGACCGACGAGCAACGCAGCCAGACGGGATGGATCGGCGTTCTCGGTTCGTTTCGTGACCGTAATTATGAATCGGGGTACCTAGGGTCCGCGCAAGAATAAGTTCGCATTTTCGGGCGTCGAGGCGCCCGTTTGGCAAGGCGCGAGCAGGGATGGCTTTGAAGCTCAACACAACTGAGAGGAAGGTGAGGATATGTGCCCTGATACTCCCGGGCAAGCAACCGGTGGTTCCAAGATTCCCCGGATAGAGTTCAACAAGTTCACGCTGGCCAATGGGCTCGACGTGATCCTTCATGAGGACCACAAACTACCCGTGGTCCATGTCAACCTTTGGTATCACGTAGGCTCCAAGAACGAGAGATCAGGGAAGACGGGATTTGCGCACCTCTTCGAGCACATGATGTTCGAGGGATCGAGGAATCTGAAAGGCGAGTATGTATCGCTCATGGAGAAGGCCGGCGCCAATATCTTCCAGGGAGGCGTCAACGGGACGACGGACTTCGATCGTACGAATTACTTCGAGACCGTGCCATCGGGATCGCTGGAGTTGGTGTTGTGGGCTGAGTCGGATCGGATGGCTTACCTGCTCGACGCACTGACCCAAGAGAATTTAGACAATCAGCGGGATGTGGTGAAGAACGAGCGCCGCCAGGGGATGGACAACGTACCCTATGGGCGATCGATGGAGATGCTTTTTGAGAATCTTTTCCCCAAAGGACATCCATACTCCTGGCACATCATCGGAAAGATGGAAGATCTCGATAACGCCTCGCGCGACGATGTAAAAGAGTTCTTCCGAACCTATTACACGCCCAACAACTGTACGCTGGTCATTGCCGGCGATTTCGATCCGGAAGAGGCACGCCGCTTGGTGGACACCTATTTCGGCCCTATTGCTCCTGGTCCTCCATTGGCACGGCCGGAGAGATATGTCGTCGCGCTCGGATCCAATCGAAGGTTGGTTGTCAAAGACCGTGTTCCCCAAGAGCGGCTGTATCTCACTTGGCCCACGGTTCCGTTCTTCGAAGTCGACGACGCGGCGCTCGACATCTTGTCCAATGTTCTTTCCGAAGGAAAGAACTCTCGGCTCTACAAGAGGATGGTCTATGACGAACAGGTTGCCTCGGAAGTGAGTGCTTTCAACTACTCACTCGAGATTGCTGGTTTGTTGGGAGTTATTGCCACAGCACGGCCGGGCGTACCTCTTGCCAGGCTGGAGAGTTTGATCCACGAAGAGATCTCCCTTGTTGCCAAGGACGGACCAACCGAGGAAGAGCTGGCCCGGGTCAAGGCGAAGCGGGAGTTTGATTTCGTTTCGGGATTGGAGAGGATTGGAGGCTTCGGTGGTAAGGGCGATCGCTTGGCGATGTACAACACGTATCTCGGTGCGCCCGATTTCATTCGGGAAGATTACGAGCGATATCAAAACCTCGGATGTGAAGACATTCGCTCCGCGGCCGAGCGTTACCTTCTGACGAAACACCATCTGGCGATGTCGTTTGTGCCCGAGTCGGCGAACATCCCGAGTATTTCGGAACCCGATCGTTCTCAGCAGCCGGAGGTCCGGCCTGGTTCTCATTTTTCACCACCGGTAGTCGTGTCGGAGAAGCTTGGCAACGGCCTGGAGCTTCGTGTCGTGGAACGGCCGGAGATTCCAAAACTAGCGGTCGGATTGATGGTGAAAGTTGGAGCGACCTCTGACGCGATTGGTAAAGCAGGCTTGGCATCCATGACGGCAGAGATGCTCGACGAAGGGACTGAGACTCGATCCGCACTTCAAATCGAGGCGGACCTGGAGCGCATGGGAAGCTATCTGTCGACGGGCTCGAGCCGGGAGTGGAGCCTCGTCTCTCTCGATACACTGGAACGTCATCTTCCGACTTCTATGGAGCTCATGGCCGACGTTCTCCTCCGCCCCAATTTTCCTTCGGAGGAGCTGGAGCGAATACGAAAACAGGTGCTCGATGCCATTCTCCAAGAAAGAGCCAATCCAAATGCGACGGCAAGCCGCGTGGTCCGCAAAGTACTCTTCGGTAGTAACCACCCCTATGGCTGGCCTGTGGGAGGCGATGAATCGTCGGTGACGGGCCTTCAAACGGCCGATCTCGTGGACTTCTACGGAGATCACTACACTCCCTCAGAAGCCTGCCTCATCATGGTCGGAGATGTCAGCCCCGACAAAGCCAAAGAACTAGCGGAGGAGTATTTTTCGGACTGGAAGAGCTCAGCGCCGCCCCACCGGAACGTGGAACCGGTTCATCTCTCCGGTCGTAAAGCCTACGTTGTCGATCGGCCTAGTGCCGCCCAATCCGAAGTTCGTTTGGCTATGCTCGCACCCCCGCGTGTGACAGAAGATTACTTTGCGCTCCAGGTTCTCAACAATGTCCTGGGAGGTGGTTTTTCGTCTCGGTTGAATCTAAATTTGCGGGAGAACAAGGGCTACACTTATGGAGCTTTTTCGGCACTTCGCTTTGGCAAGTTCCAAAGCCTTTTTCTGGGCATTGCTCCCGTCGAGACTCGAGTCACCAAAGAAGCCGTCGAGGAGTTGGTTTCCGAGTTCGAGGCTCTCGCTGGTTGGAGCCGACCGGTGACGGAGAAAGAGCTGGATGAAGCGAAGGCAACACTCATTCGGGGTTATGCGCAACGGTTCGAGACGTTGGCTCAAATTTCCGGTGAGATTGCTGAGCTCAATGGTTTCGGACTACCTATGGACGAACTAGAGCGGTACACCGACGGAATCGACGCCGTGGATCTCTCTCACGTTCAAAAAGCAGCGAAAGACTACGTCAATGTCAACGACTTTGCCCTAGTCGTCGTAGGAGATGCCTCACAGATAGAAGCCGGATTGCAGTCGCTCGATCTCGGTGACGTCGTAAGGTTGGATGTGGAGGGGAATCCCATCTAGCGCGGTCACGCTGTAAGTACTCAAGTACTCAAGTACCCAAGAATCTAGAAATCCATTGCTCCGGATCCGGACCGTGGTGATCAGGCTTCTTGAGTTCTCGAGTACTTGGGTTCTCGAGTTCTTGCTTTAGTCTCTCACCTTTTCAAAGAGCTTCATCTGCTCACGACCCGCTTCGGGGATGGGGATGGGGTATTGGTTCGTAAAACATGCCGAGCAGAATCGGTGAGCCTCGGTACCAACAGAGGCCATGAGCCCTTCGTGGGAGAGGTAGGCCAAGGAGTCAGCTTTGAGATATTGCCGAATCTCTTCGACAGAATGGGAAGAGGCAATGAGCTCTTCTCGTTTTGGTGTGTCGATGCCATAGAAGCATGGCCCGATGGTCGGTGGGGAAGAGACGCGAAAGTGAGCCTCGCGAGCTCCGGCATTCTTGATCATGCCCACGATCTTCTGACTGGTCGTTCCGCGTACGATGGAATCATCAATCAGGATGACCCGGCGCCCCTCTAAAAGCTGACGCACGGGATTTAGTTTTACCTTGACGCCAAAGTGGCGAATGGATTGCCGTGGCTCGATAAAGGTTCGTCCTACGTAATGGTTCCGGATGAGGCCAAACTCTAGAGGAATCCCAGATTCCTGAGAGTACCCCATCGCTGCAAACACCCCCGAGTCGGGTACGGGAACCACAACATCGGCTTCTACCCCGGTTTCCTGAGCGAGTCGCCGCCCCATTTCCATCCGGGACTGATAGACGCTCCGTCCAAAGATCACACTGTCCGGGCGCGAGAAGTAGACGTGCTCGAAGATACACTGATGAGTCGATGTGGGGCCAAAGGGGAAAAAGGAGTGAATGCCCTCGCTGTCGATGACCACCACCTCGCCGGGCTCGACCTCCCGCACGTAGCGGGCGTTGATCAAATCCAAAGCACAAGTCTCCGAGCAGAGGACGTGGCTGCCGTTGAGCTCACCGAGGGCCAGAGGACGAAAGCCTCTAGGATCCCGCACCCCATAGAGTGCGTTCGGGGTAAGGTTGAGTAAGGTGAAGGCTCCCTCTAAGGGTCTTAGAGCGTCGAGTAACGCGTCTGTGACGTCTCTTTGGATCGATCGAGCGAGCAAGTGGAGGATGACTTCTGTGTCGCTCGTCGTTCGAAAGATGGAGCCCCGTTCAACGAGCTCCTTTCTCAATAAGTGGGCATTTACCAAGTTGCCGTTGTGGCAGACGGCCATCTGCCCATATTTGCAGTCGATGTAAATGGGTTGGACGTTGTCGGCGGAGCTTTCACCCGCAGTAGAATAGCGGACGTGGCCGATGGCGGCGTTTCCTTCGAGCTCCTCGAGGACTTCGGCATTGAATACGTCTGCTACATGGCCCTGCGCTTTCCGACGCTGGAGACCTTCGGATGTAGAGGTCACCATCCCCGCACCTTCTTGTCCCCTGTGCTGAAGCGCGTAAAGTCCGAGGTACGTCAGTCGCGCGGCATCAGAGTTGCCGAAGATGCCGAAGACGCCGCACTCGTCATGGAAGCCGTCCTTCATATGTGGAGCGCCCTCTCGATGGAGTTCCACCAAGTGTCAAATAACTCATCAAGGCTGAGCGAGAGTGCCTCGACACCGTTCAATTGGAGACGAAACGCATCTCCTCCGGTGACACCAAGTCGAGACAACGGAACGCCGTAACTTTCCGCGAGTTTTTCAATCGATTCGACGTTACTCGCCTGAACGCTAAAAAGCATCCGACTTTGGCCTTCCGAGAAGAGGAGCGTATCGGCTCGACCCGTGCATTCGATGGCGACCGTTGCTCCGACTCTTTCACCTAGAGGACCGAACAAGCTTTCGGCAATGGCCACGGCTAGGCCGCCGTCACTTACATCATGGGCCGAGCGGAGGAATCGCTTTGCCGCAGCCTCTCGAGTGAAAGCCTGGACGGCCTTTTCCTGGTCTAGATCCAATTGTGGCGGTACGCCCTGGATGGTTTGGTGGGTGATTTTCAAATACTGGCTCCCACCGATTTCGTCGGTGGTCTCGCCGGCGAGGTAGATCAAGTCCCCTTTGCCTTTGAAATGGTGGCTGACCTTTTGGGTTTTGTCTTCGAGAACCCCCACCACGCCAATGACGGGTGTCGGAAAAATGCCGAGACCCTCTGTTTCGTTGTAGAAGCTTACGTTGCCACCGGTAATAGGAACTTCGAAAGCGCGGCACGCATCAGAGATGCCGTCCACTGCACGGGAAAACTGCCACATGATCTCGGGCTTTTCCGGATTCCCGAAGTTCAAGCAGTTGGTGGCTCCGATGGGAGTGGCACCGGCGGCCGATAGATTCCGGCAACACTCGGCCACTGCGATAGCTCCACCTCGGTATGGATCGAGATACGTATAACGGCCGTTCCCATCCAGGCTCATGGCCAGTGCCATCGGTGTTCCCTTGATGCGGATGACCCAGGCATCCGAGCCTGGGAGTACCATGGTGTTGCTCCGCACCATGTGATCGTATTGTTCGTAAATCCAGTGTTTGTTCGCAAGGGTGTGTGAGCCGAGGAGCTGGAAAAGGATTTGCGAAAGGTCCTCGGGTTCGGGAAGGGAACTGATATCCAGCTTCGATGTTTTGTCCAAGTAGGAAGGACGCTCCATGGGCCGTTCATAAAGTGGTCCTTCATCCACCAGTGCCTTGTTCGGCACAACGGCGATTTTTTCGCCGCGCTGATTCACCCGCAAAAGGCCGTCTCCTGTCACCTTCCCGATGGCGACGGCGTTCAAATCCCATTTGTCGAAGATAGACTCTACCTTGGATTCGTGCCCTACTTTAGCGACCAGTAGCATTCTTTCTTGGGATTCGGAGAGCATGATTTCGTAGGAAGTCATACCCTTTTCACGCTGTGGAACGTGCTGCAAGTCAATCTCTATGCCAAGATCCCCCCTGGCTCCCATCTCACAAGTGGAGCACGTGAGGCCTGCTGCACCCATGTCCTGAATGGCGACGAGCGAGCCGCTATCGAAGAGCTCCATACAGGCTTCGAGCAAGAGCTTTTCGAGAAAGGGATTTCCCACTTGGACGGTGGGGCGTTTTTCCTCTGCGGCCTCGTCGAACTCCGCCGAAGCCATGGTGGCGCCGTGGATGCCGTCTTTGCCGGTCCTCGCGCCGACGTAGAACACAGGGTTTCCAATGCCCTCGGCGCGTGCCAAGAAGATGCGCTCTTTGGGCGCGACGCCGAGACAAAAAGCATTAACGAGTGGATTGAGGCTGTAGCAGTCCTCGAAGACGACTTCTCCGCCGCCTGTAGGGATGCCCATGCTGTTGCCATAGTTGGCAATGCCGGCCACCACTCCCGAGAGAATAGAGCGGTTCCTGGGTATATCGAGTGGGCCGAACCGTAGCGAGTTCATGCAGGCTATCGGACGGGCACCCATTGTGAAAATGTCGCGAATGATGCCGCCCACGCCGGTTGCGGCGCCTTGGAAGGGCTCAATGAATGACGGATGGTTATGGGACTCGATCTTGAAGACAGCGGTCAGTCCGTGTCCGATGTCGATGACTCCGGCGTTCTCGCCCGGGCCTTGCACCACTCGTGGGCCCGTGGTGGGCAAGCGTTTCAAGTGAGTGCGCGAGCTCTTGTAGCTGCAGTGCTCTGACCACATCACCGAGAACAGACCTAGCTCGGTGAGATTAGGCTCGCGCCCCAGTTTTCGAACGATGTCGCCGTACTCGTCCCGCGTAAGGTTGTGAACCTCTAGCAGATCGTCAAGTGATTGTTTCATTTTGTGTTCTTGAATTCTTGAATTCTTGATTTCTTACCCTGGGCTCGGCTAGCGGTTACGGACGCCGAGCCTCGGTCCATTTGATCAAGCTTTCAAATAATCGAAGCCCATGATCCGTTCCCAACTCTGCCTCATAGCAACGGTCCGGATGGGGCATCATGCCCACCACATTGCCCTCACCGTTCCTGATGCCGGCGATATGGAGTAGGGCTCCGTTGGGATTGGCCTCGTCCCTCAGGTTTCCGTCGGAGTCGGTATATCGGAGCACGATGCGACCCTTGGCCTCGAGGTCGCCCAGAGTGTCGCCGTCGGCGAAGTAGTTACCCTCGGCATGCCCGATCGGTACACGTAGCAGCTCACCTTCCCGGCAGGCAAAGGTGACCGGCGAGTCCGCCTTCTCGACTCGCAAGTTCACGTATCGGC
>JAUVQL010000144.1 GCA_030598165.1 Acidobacteriota bacterium
CAGTGTCGACAGCATTCCGACTTCCGCTAATCAGGAAGACCATGTCAGCATGGGTGTAACTGCCGCACGAAAAGCCGGTGTCGTGGCAAGAAACGTGGCGCGTATCCTCTCGATCGAGCTACTTTGTGCCACTCAAGCCCTGGATTTGCGCCGACCGCTCAAGAGCTCCAAAGCACTGGAATCAGTGCACGCCCTTGTCCGCGAGTCGGTTCCGTTCTACGACGTGGATCGGCCTCATTATCCAGATATCCGGGCGGTGGATGACCTCCTTTGGGAAGGCCGTGTACTTTCTACGGCCGCGAACGAGGTGGAATCTCTCGACTAGACAGTAAATCAAGGAGATCGATCATGAATGCCGAAAGTCGCTCCCGCGTCATTCACGCACCTCGAGGAAGCGAAATTTCCTGCAAGGCTTGGCCCCAGGAAGCCGCCCTTCGAATGCTCATGAACAACTTGGATCCCGAAGTGGCGGAAAAACCCGAGGAGCTCATCGTGTATGGGGGTACGGGAAAAGCGGCCCGTAACTGGGAGTGCTTCGACGCCATCGTCAAAACGCTCCGACAACTCGGAAGCGACGAGACCCTTTGCGTTCAATCGGGAAAACCCGTGGGTGTGTTCAAGACCCACCCGGGAGCGCCTCGTGTCCTCATCGCCAATGCACTTCTCGTCCCTGCCTGGGCCACTTGGGAGAACTTCCGCGAGTTGGAAGACAAGGGGCTCACGATGTTCGGTCAGATGACCGCTGGGAGTTGGATTTACATCGGAACGCAAGGCATCCTCCAGGGCACGTACGAAACGTTGGCTTCGGTGGCCAAGAAACACTTCGGTGGAAGCTTGGAAGGAAAACTCATCGTCACGGCCGGACTGGGCGGCATGGGTGGAGCGCAGCCTCTGTCAGCAACCATGAACGGTGCCGTGGCTATCGTTGCGGAAGTCGACCGTGAGCGGATCGAAAAACGTCTCAAGACCCGCTACTGCGATGAAGTCGCTGAAAACCTAGATGACGCGCTCGAGAGGGCGGCCGAGGCTCAGAAGAACAAAGAGGCCATCTCCATTGCCCTCCACATGAACGCAGCAGAGTTTCTCCCCGAGCTCGTCAAGCGCGGCGTGACGCCGGATATCCTCACCGATCAAACATCAGCCCACGACGAGCTCAACGGCTACGTTCCCCACGGCATCAGCTACGAGGAGGCACTCGAGCTCCGCCAAAAAGATCCGGAACAATACATTCGCTTGTCCTACGAATCAATGGTGACGCACGTCGAGGCCATGATCGAGCTCCAGAAAATGGGAGCCATTACCTTCGATTACGGTAACAACCTCAGGGGTCAAGCGCTCAAGGCCGGTTTGGAGAACGCTTTCGCGTACCCCGGGTTCGTCCCGGCATACATTCGGCCTCTATTCTGTGAAGGCAAGGGACCATTCCGCTGGGCGGCTCTTTCAGGAGATCCTGAAGACATCTATGCAACCGACAAAGCAGTTCTCGAGACCTTTCCCGACGACGAGCCTCTCTGCCGGTGGATACGGCTGGCCGGAGAGCGGGTGGCTTTCCAGGGACTTCCCTCCCGCATCTGCTGGCTGGGATACGGCGAAAGAGCTCGATTTGGTTTACTGCTCAATGACATGGTCCGAAAGGGTATTCTGAAAGGCCCCATCGTCATTGGTCGTGACCATCTAGACAGCGGCTCGGTGGCTTCGCCGAACCGGGAGACCGAGGCGATGAAAGATGGCAGCGATGCCATTGCCGATTGGCCGATACTCAACGCGCTGCTCAATGCCGTGGCTGGTGCCCACTGGGTGTCGGTCCATCATGGAGGAGGTGTGGGTATCGGCTACGCCATTCACGCCGGCATGGTCGTAGTGGCCGACGGCTCGGATGAGGCCGAGGCTCGTTTGGAGAGGGTCCTTACGACCGACCCAGGTACCGGCATCATGCGGCATGTCGATGCGGGATATCCTGAAGCCACCGATGCAGCCCGTCGGCACGGCATCAACATCCCGATGCTCGAGAAGTAATGGAGCGGTGACAGTCACCACCTAAACACCTCAGAGGAAAAGGATTCCCGTGGTGACTGTCACCGATTTGAGATGAAGTACATTGCTCGACCCCTGATCGCCAAGGAAATCCTCGAGTCTCTCGAGTCTAGCGATGAGCTTGTTTTTCTCGTGGGACCTCGCGGCTCGGGAAAAACAACCCTACTCCGTCAGTTGAAGCCGCGCTTGGATAGGGTCCACCCCACGGCCCTGATTCAGATCGAGCCCATTGCCGCCTCACCAGAGATCCTTTGCGAGCGGTTCTTGGACCTAGCAAAAAATGTTTTGGCTCAGCCAACGTCTCGTTCGCCTTCTTACGATCACCTCCTCACATCACTGAAGAATGCCAAGCCTGATTCCCTTCTACTACTTGATGAATTGACGGAACTTCGCACGCTCTCTTACTTTCCCGGAGTCAAAAAGCCACTAGAGACCTTTATGAAGGTGCTGACCGGAAGTAAGTCTCCGAGGTGCCTTGCGACGAGTCGCTTCCCGTTCTGGCTAGAAAAGCATCTCGAGACGCTTCCAGAATCCACAGTCTCGCGTATCCGGACCTTGCGTCTTCCCCCTCTTACGGCTAGGGAGCTAGAGGACGATGGAGTGGGGCAGCCGGATCTCCTGGCGGCACTCACCGGAGGATTGCCTGCTCACATCTATCCATTTCTCGATCGGATGGACAACGGACAAGACCTTAGGGACGGACTATTCTCTGAGCTCGCACCAGGAGGGCGTGTCGAGGCCGAATGTCGGGCCACGTTTGGAGAGCTCCTACACCGAGCTCGAGGTTACGGCGCCTGTAAAGCGGTCCTATCCGTATTGGCTTCCGAGGAAAACCTGACCCTAAGTGAGATCGCAAGAAAAATGAAGCGGACCGCGGGCTCTACTCGCGACTATCTTCGTTGGCTCGAAGAAGTCGACCTCATCGAGGCGAGGAAGAAGCGATATTTCTTCACTTCTCCCCTACTTCGACTCTGGCTACGACTCTACGGAAGTGGAGCGCCGCCTTCCGACAGAGATATTCAAAACGAAGCAGAGGCCTATCTCGCTAGCTTTGATTCGGAACGAGAAGCATCAACTGAGCCGAGCCCCGACAAGCCCCAGACCGCAGCCAAAGGGGAAACGGAGAAATTGATTGAGATTGACTGATTGAAGGAAGAGTAGAAGCCAGATGTCAGTTACCAGTGACCAGTGAAGCGATAGGCACAAACCGTAAGAAGACGAGTAGTTAGAGACCTGACCAGTTTTCCACAAATTTCCGCCACATGGGGCCTGACCCCATTATCCCAAGCTGCCGACATCTTTTTCGACTTCTTCCAAGATCTGGCAGCTCGCCACAAGAGCTTTCATTCGGTCGTGATCGGTGTACAGGGGTCGGTCCTCGTCCAAATGCTCCACATGCAAGCGTACGACGCCATGCGCAGTGGACACTCCACGGCCCGGCCGAGAGTCCCGAAAATCCAGAGCCTGAGCCGCCGCCATGAGCTCGATACCTAGCACACCATAGGCGTTGTCCAGGATTTGCCCTCCCTTTATCGCCGTATTCATTCCCATAGAAACGAAGTCTTCCTGATCGGCGGCGGCGGGAATGGACATCGTGCTTGCCGGGGCCGACAGGATTCTCTGTTCAACGATGAGGGAATCAGCCGTGTATTGACTGAGCATCAAGCCGGAGAACATACCAGCACCCTTGGTCAAAAAGGCAGGAAGTCCCTGACTCAAAGCGGGATTGGTGAGACGGTTCAAACGACGCTCCGAGAGGACGGATACCGTCGTGACGGCGGCCCCTATCATGTCCATCGGCAAGCAAACCGGGGTGCCTTGAAAATTCGCGCCGGTCAGTGTCAGATTGTCCTCGGGAAGAAAAATCGGATTGTCTCCGACACCGTTTAGCTCGATCTCGACCTGCTTTTTTGCATAGGCGACGGCGTCGTGAGCGGCACCGATCACTTGCGGGGAGGACCTCATGGAGTAGGCATCTTGCACTCGGGTCTTGATTTTTCCCGTCACGAGATCACCACCCTCCACGCACTTCATGATGCTCTTTGCAGAGCGAACGGCACCGGCAAAGCCGCGTTTTTCGTGCAAGCGCGCGTCGTAGGGCTCCAGATTTGCATAGAGTGCTTCCAGTGACATGGCACAGGCAATTTCTGCCTGCTTGAGCCAGCGGTCAATGTCGTAGAGTTGTAGCGCGCTCATCGCTGTCAAGAGATTGGAACCGTTGATGATCGCTAGACCATCTCGAGCTTGGAGTCCGGGTATGGGTACCCCGGCCTTCTGCATAGCCTCCCGTCCAGGCAGGCGCTTGTCCTCATAAAAGGCCTCGCCTTCACCCATCATCAACAAAGCGATTTGAGCCATGGGAGCCAAATCACCACAGGCACCGACCGAGCCTTTTTGGCA
>JAUVQL010000209.1 GCA_030598165.1 Acidobacteriota bacterium
ACCGCAGAATACAATCCTGCGATCGTTCGATTCGCTGAACAAAATATTGCCACCCTGAAAGACCAGCGGTCCCCTCACTACCTCGCTGTCCGAAATGGAGATCTCCTTCAGATATCCGTTGTCCGCCAACACCGACGTGTTTTTTGTTGCATCAACGGAACTATAGTATTTGTAGACCTCCGATATATGCAGCACCGTCCTACCGCCGGGCCTCTTCATGACCTCAAAAAGGTCTTGAGCCCACTCGGATCCGGAATGTCGGGCGCGGTATGAGTCCACCGTATCGACCTGAACCAGCTGGCTCTTTTCCGGACGAACCAGGAAGAAGCGACCGTCTCTTATTTTGACCGTCTCGAAAGCAATGATTCGGCAACGGCTGTTATAAGGCTTCCCTCTGAGCTCCTTCTCGACCCGTTCAACGAGGATATCCGGAGTCAGCAACAGGATTTCCGTATAATCAGGAAGGTGCGACATCATGCCGTGCTGAAGCGTGAGCGTGGTGTCGCCAATGCTCAACGAGAGCACCGCCTTTACGAGAGATCGTTCATATTCCGGAACGGCTAGACAGCTCGCGAGACTTTCCAATTGGGCTTCGATGGGGTTTGTCGGCGTTGGCGACTTCTCGGCCTTACAGACAAGTTGGATGGCCGCAGCACATAGAACCATCGCTAGCAGCAAATCAGCGGCTCTTGTCTTCTCGTGTCTTTGCATCAGATGTTTGGCACCTATGTCTGAATGAACCGTTCCCGTTCACCTGGTTGCGGAAGAGGGCAAGTTTCGTAGCGTCCGAAAAAACGGTATCGGTTTTTGGCGATGAGATCGTAGCCGAAGTCGGTGAGCACCGTCGGAAGAGACTTCACAATCGCGATCAAAAGCTCGTATCCGCGTAGCTCACCCAAGATCAGAAGTACCGCCGTCGACTTCGAGAAAAGCTCTTCTCTTTCGGTTGCGTAATCTCGAACCAAATAAAGAGTCTCCAACTCCACCGTCGTACGTCCGTGCCCGTTGAGGAGCTCCTTTGCGAACTCGCTTTCGAGGGAAGCAAAACGGAAACGGCCCTCGACGTCACGTTTCATAATGAAACGATTGAGACGGTTACACAGCCCACAAAGACCGTCGTAGAGGATGATGAAGTCGTCTCCCTTTCGCGCTTGGGTCACGCCTCCATCTTACCTTGAATCGCGAGCTCTTCGAGACGAGCTCTGTAGAGGACGATGAGTGCCGCAGCGAGCAAGAGTAGGTCTTGGACGATGGTCATCAAACCGATGCTCCGTCCCCCGCCGGCCAGCGTGAGACACCCGCAGTCGATGTCGACTCCACGACCCAAGTTGATACCGAGGGCAAAGATGAACACGACGAGGAGTGCGCTCAGAACTAGAGAGCTTTCGAACCGGAGGACGCCCACGACGAGAGCCAAACCGGCAAAAAGCTCCATCCAGGGAAGACACATGGCAACGAAGTTCGACGCGACAACGGGCAAGAGTTGGTAGTTGTAGACAATCTTGGCGAACTCAATAGGGTGAAGAATTTTATCGAGGCTCGCATAAACGAACACACCGCCCAGCAGTAGGCGGCACAGGAGCTCGACCGGGCGACTCTCAATCCACTTCATCGCTCTACTCGCCCGACGTCGGGAGCTCGACGGGGTACCCGGCCTCACTCCATTCCGGCCACCCTCCCTCGTAGATAAATACGCGGCGATAGCCCCTTGCATTCAACAACTTAGCCAGCTCGCTACTCTCCTCACACCCATAACCACTGCAATAGCAAACTAGATCCTCTTCAGGGGAATGGAGCAACGCTTCCACACGATCGAACGCCGATACGAAATCTTCATAAGGCAAAGATACCGCACCCTTGATGTGCCCCTCGAATGTGTAGAAGTCTTGGGCCCTCGCATCGACAAACACCACACCTTTATTCCATTTGTCTCGGGCCTCATCTAGTTCGATGAACCAATCCTCCTCCAACCCACTGACTGCCTGAAGAGGATTCTGGTCGAGAGTTATTCCCTCGTGAGAGACGACGTAGTTGTGGAAGAGTCCCATGGTAACCGAAGCGGCTACTAAAGCGGCAATCTTCGTGAACCTATCCCGCCGGCAGAGCATTCTCACCTCAAGTCGTACTTTTGGATCAGATATCGAAAGGAGCGGAGGCTCATGTTCAGCAGTTTCGCCGCCTTGGTTTGAACACCCCCACCTTGCTCCAACGCAGCCTTGAGGAGTCGCTTCTCTACACTCTCCACATGGTCGTGGAATTGGATCCCGTCATCAGGAAAATCCTTGGGGATATCCGCAATTCCCAAGGTGGCCATCATCTCTCTACGGTTCGTCAACGTCTCGGGTAGCCGTTCCACTTGTATGGTCGGCGTTGTCTCGAGCGCGACCCCACGTTCGATGACATTCTCCAACTCCCTCACATTACCGGGCCAATCGTGTGCCACGAGCAACTCGAGAGCTTCCTCCGAGATGCCTCTTATTGACTTTCCAATACGAGTATTGGATTGACTGAGAAAATGCTCGGCAAGTAGAGGGATGTCCTCGCGCCGTTCTGACAGTAGGGGTAAGTGAATGGGAATGACATTCAGACGATAGAACAAGTCTTCTCGGAACGTCTTTTCACCCACCATCACCTCGAGGTCTTTGTTCGTAGCCGCAATGATACGTACATCGACATCGATCTCTTGGGTCGCTCCAATACATCGGATCTTCTTCTCTTGAAGAACCCGCAGCAATTTGACTTGCATCGAAGGGCTCATCTCGGCAATCTCATCCAGGAAGATCGTTCCACTATGGGCAACTTCAAATAGTCCCTTATGGTTGACATGAGCGCCCGTGAAAGAGCCTTTGATATGGCCGAAGAGCTCGCTCTCCAACAACGTTTCGGGAACCGCACCGCAGTTGATCGAAACGAAAGGTCCCGACGATCTCAAGCTGTGAACATGGATGGCTCGAGCGACGAGCTCCTTTCCAGTTCCGCTCGCCCCGGTAACAAGAACCGTGCTGTTAGTGCGTGCCACCGCCTGGATCTGTTCGAAGAGCTCACTCATCTTGGAACTATCGCCGATCATCGAGTCCACTCCGTGCTTCTCACGGAATGCTCGTTTCAGATGGGTGACCTCTTCCTTCAGGCGACGCCGCTCTAGAGCGTTACTGATGGTGTTCTTGAGCTCTTCTATTTTGAATGGCTTGGTGATGTAGTCGTAGGCGCCCAACCGAAGAGCTTCCACGGCCGTTTCGGTGGAAGCATAAGCCGTGATCATGATCACCGGGAGCTCGGGGCTGAGCTCCTTGACGTACCTCAGCACTTCGACACCCGTCATGTCCGGCATCCGGATATCAGAGATCACCAAGTCAAAAGAGTCTTTGCTCAGAACCTTGACTGCCTTTTGACCTGATTCCGCCGCCGTGACCCGATAACCCTCCTTACCCAGAGCTATTTCGAGCAGCTGACGCATCGATGATTCGTCATCGACTACGAGAATGCGACTCACTCGAAT
>JAUVQL010000233.1 GCA_030598165.1 Acidobacteriota bacterium
CCCCAAAATAATATTCTTTTGAACAAAAAGAAATAAGGATGATTGTCTTCGAGACGATCCAGGAGTCGCGAGCGGTACTGTTCGAGATATTTCTGGTAGAGATCCCGGGGCATCCGACGCTCGTAAGCTGTGAGGAGAGCTCGAGCATGCCTTTTGAGCTGTCGATGCCAAAGGTTTGCCGCGCTTGTAGCCGCTCGTGAAGGAGCCGGGTCAACTCGCCCGTCCCGCAGCCAAGGTCGACGATGCGCATCGAGGAATGGTGTTTTACCAGATCAATGAGATCGAAAAATGGTTGGCGACGTTCTTCTTGAAAACGAAGGTAGAGGTCCGGATTCCAGGGGTCCACCGCGTCTGCTCCTAATCTCGCCGCGTTGCGGAAGAGCGTAAGTATAACGCTGGTGTGAGCTTTTTACAGTGTTGGGTCCGTATCTTGGAAAGGTGGGAGAGGATTTCATCTGTCTTACCAAGAGCCCGGTGCGAGGTCGCTCGAATGAGCTTCTTGGCATTTTGACGACGGTAAGCGGTTTGGAGGATCTGTGGGCTCGGCTATCTCCGGCGCATCAATCTGAGACGAGTGACCTCCGACTCGTGGACTCGACCGGCCGGCCCGTTCTCGATAGCCGGTCCGATCCGCCGGAGCTGGCAAAGGATCTCGAGACGGAGGGTGTCGAAAGCTGTCTCGCGGGCAACAATGGAATCTCGGAGTACCGAGACGGTCGGGGCAATAACGTGTTGGGGGCTTACCGTTTTCTGTCCTCCGTCGGAGTCGGAGTGCTCGTTGAAATGGATAGCGCCGAAGCCTTCGCTGCCGTCGAACGACTCCGTAACATCAGTTTCTTGATCGTAATCGTGGTTGCCGGATTGGTCACTGGTCTCGGATATGTGTTGGTGGTGGGTTTGGCGAAGCCCATCGAGGCGCTTACGGAAGGCGCTAAAGCCGTTTCTCAAGGGGATTTATCCTTCGAAATCCCCGTCAGTTCTCGTGACGAGATTGGATACCTGACACGCGTCTTCAATCAAATGACGAGTGCGCTCAAGGAGACCCATGCTTCGTTGGAACAATTGTCGACGACGGATGAGTTGACAGGGCTCTTCAACCGTCGGCAGCTCGCACGAGTGTTCGTTACCGAGCTCGGTCGAATGGAACGCTCAGACACCGAATTGTCCTTGATGATTCTCGATATCGATCACTTCAAAGACTTCAACGACTCGCTCACCAGCCTCGCCTGTCGCGTCAACTCACCGGCCCGTTCGGCAAGATAGACAGCTCCGCTGTAGTTGTCATCCGCAAGAGTCTCGTCGGCCCGATCCAGTAGTACGCTCGCGCGTCTCAGCCGGTCCCGTACTTCCGGATCGCGAGATTGGGAAACCGACTGAAGCTGAACTCGGACTTCTGCGATGCGCGAGGTGGCCAAAGCGCGGCTCTGCACGCCCCGGAGGCTCGACTTGGACCGAAGCACTTCCTCGAGAGTACTGGCGTGCTCGAGCTCGAGGGCGAGGTATCGCTCTTCGAGCGATGCCAGTTCCGCCTGCTTTTCTTCTAGCTGCTCTTTGAGGGCTCCGATCTCCTTGTTGGCTTTCTCTAAAACTTCGTCCGTGGAATGAGAATCCATGGAGGTTGGGTCTGCTGCTTCGGTGCTCGATGTTTCGGGAGGTGGGGCGTTGACTTTTTTCCCCCCACATCCGGAAAGGAGCAGGGGGAGGAAAAGGATCAGAATGCAATGGGATTTCTGAATGTCTTTGGTCAACGGACCACCCCTCCGACGTGCTGCCCACGGGAGAGTGGCATAAGTCCTATTCCCACAGAAACACTTCAATCGCCTCGTTTTTTCGCAGTTCTTATTCTTGATTTCTTGAGTTCTTGATTTCTTGAGTTCTACTTGGCGTGGCAGTGTTCAATTACGCTGCGGCCACATGAGAGAGGCCACCATACAAACCGTAATGGTAGTTACGATGACGCCTAGGGCCAAGAGGGTAGGGATGTGGTAGACCTGGGCAATGATCATTTTGATACCGATGAACACCAAGATCACGGAAAGGCCGTACCTGAGGTAGTGGAATAGCTCCATTATACCGGCAAGGGCGAAATAGAGGGCTCTCAAACCGAGTATGGCAAGGATGTTCGAAGTGAATACGATGAAGGGATCGGTCGTGATGGCCAAAACGGCCGGGATGGAGTCCACAGCGAAGATGACGTCCGATGTCTCGACAATCAAGAGCACTACGAACAAGGGCGTGGCTATACGGTGCCCTTCCTTCTTGACGAAAAAGCGGCTCCCCTCATAGTGTGGAGAGACGTCAAAGAAACGCTGGAATAGCTTCAGGACGGGATTCCTCTCGGGATGGACTTCCTCGTCCTTGCGCAGTCCCATTTTGATGCCCGTATATACCAAAAAGAAACCGAAGGCATAAACGATCCATTCGAACTTTTGGATGAGAGTGATCCCTGCTCCAATGAAAATGGCCCTCATGACGACGGCCGCCAGAATTCCCCAGTAAAGAACACGGTGCTGGTACGCCGCGGGAACGGAAAAGTACGAAAATATTAGAAGGAATACAAAGATATTGTCGACGCTTAGAGATTTTTCGACGATATATGAGGTAAGGAAGTTGATGCCCGCTTCGGGACCGAGATGATAGTAGACGCCGGCGTTGAATGTCAGTGACAACAAGATCCAGACAGAGCTCCAGATCAGGGCTTCCCTGAGTTTGACGGCGTGTGCTTTTCGGTGAAACACGCCCAAATCGAGGGAGAGCATTACAACGACCAGGGCGGCAAAGACGATCCACAGAACGGTTTCGATCGACATCAGTAGCTACACTATCCGGTCAACTAGACAACTCGTGCTCGCGGCGCTCGATGATTCTACCTTGAACGGCGGTTACGTAGTGGGAGAAAAGGAAGTTAGGCGGGAGATCTCAAACTGTTTCGTGCCTGAGACCGTCGGTGGTTCTCTCGTATTACCTGACTTGGGCGAGGCCTTCGCGCTCCAAGATTCGGATTCGGCCTTTGACAATTGACAACAGACCTTTTCGTCGGAGCCGGCTCAGAATGGAACAAACGGTTTCACGGCTGCTGCCAATCAAGTTGGCGATGTCGGTTTGGTTGACCGGAAACTTGAGCGTCCCGTAGCGATCGTCCGAAATACTCAGCAGCAAACGCGCGAGCCTTTGAGGCACGGTATCGAAAGCAAGGCGAGCCGCGTGGGC
>JAUVQL010000137.1 GCA_030598165.1 Acidobacteriota bacterium
AACTCAAGAATTCAAGAATTCAAGAACTCAAGAATCCAAGTAAAAGAAACCTTCGGAAGTTAACGCTAATTCCCGTCTGCAAATAGTGAAGCAAGCTTCTTGATTTCCTGATTTCTTGAATTCGTTACTGCTGCTCTCCCAATGCATCCAGCAGCTTCTGGTGCATCCCACCGAATCCGCCGTTGGACATCGCCAAAATAACGTCTCCCTTCTCTAGGTTTGAAACGAGAAAATCGACGATTTTATTTGCGTCCGGGATGAACCAAGACTCGACTCCACCACTGCTCACCGTCTCGATGACCTGTTCTTCTTGGAGCTCATGCTCTTCAGGAAGTCGTGAGCTAGAAAATACCTGTGCAAGAATAACGCGGTCTGCTTCCGAAAGAGCTTCGGAAAGCTCCTTTTGAAAAACGTTACTACGTGCGGTAAAGGAACGAGGCTCGAAAACGGCCCAGAGTCTCTTCCCAGGCCAGCGCAACCTAGAAGCACGAATCGTTTCCAGAATGGCCGTGGGGTGATGCGCAAAGTCGTCCACGACAACGACCCCCCGTCGTTCTCCGCGTACCTCCATGCGCCGTCTGACACCACTGAAGGTACGCAGCCCTTCGCGAATCTCTTTTCGATCCAATCCGAGCCAGTGAGTTACTGCAATGACCGCGAGAGCGTTCCTAAGCGCCGCGGCGCCCCAGAAAGGTCCCTCGAAAACATCGTACACCGTCCCCCGCCTCGTCACCTCGAAACGCGAGTGTGACGTGGAAGGTTCGAGCGGCTTGGCCCGCCAATCTGCATCGTTCGTAACCGAGAAGCTCTCGACTGGGCAGGGTGACTTGCGAGCACACTCCATGGCGGTGGCGCTGTCCGCACCAACAACCAGAAGACCCCGCCTAGGAATGAGGTTCACCAATCGCTCAAAAGCCGTTACCACGTGAGCGAGGTCCGGATAGATATCGGCGTGGTCGTACTCGACATTCCCCAATGCCACCACTTCGGGAAGATAGTGCAGAAACTTCGGTCCTTTGTCGAAATAGGCTGTATCGTACTCATCTCCTTCGATGACGAAAAGATCTCGATGACCATTCCGATAGCTGGTACCGAAATTCTTGGGTACCCCTCCAATCAAAAAGCCCGGTTCCTTTCCAGCGTTCGATAACACCCAAGCGGTCAAAGAGGTTGTCGTGGTTTTTCCATGCGTCCCGGCGACGACGACCGAGCGGCGCCCTCGTATGAAGATCTCCTTCACGACCTCAGCCATGGAGGCGTAAGGTAGTCTACGGTCCAGCATCTCCTCTAGTTCAACGTTTCCTCGGGAGATAGCATTTCCCACGACGACGAGATCGACTTCAGCAGGCAGGTTCTCAGCACGATAAGGTGACCGCACTTCGATTCCTAGAGCGGCAAGCATATCCGACATCGGGGGATAAACGTTCTGATCGGAGCCGGACACAACGTACCCCTTTTCCTCGAGCATCCCTGCCAACGAGGCCATGCCCGTTCCGCAAATGCCCAGCATGTGGATGCGGCCCTTTCCGAGAAGGTGTATCAAACCACGGCTCCTTCGAGAAGCGTCAGACCTCCCGCGTCGAGCCGGGCTTCGACCCCGAGAGGAATTGTCCACGAGGGAGAGACGGTGTGCCCGGAAGGGAAACCGAACGCTACGGGTACGCCCCAATCCTTCGTCAAATCGCCGAGCAACTCGTCAATTCCGTAACCCTGTTCAGGATCCTGTTGGCAGTCCGGCATCTCACCAAACACCAACCCTCGCATTCCATCGAGACAGCCGGCAAGTATCAATTGTCTCAACATCCGGTCGATCTGGTAAGGTCGTACCCTCGTGTCTTCGAGGAACAAAATGGCTCCATCGAAACTCGGAAGATAAGGCGTCCCTACGAGTGCGGTGATGAGAGAAAGACAGCCCCCAACGAGAATTCCCTCCGCCGTTCCGTTGTGGAGCATCTGAGATTCAACTGACCGAAAGCCCCCCCACGGCTCGGCACTTCCGAGGATCTCCACCAAACTGGCCGAGTCGTATGCCGTTTCTCCGCGGGCGATCTGCTGGGCCACCATAGGTCCATGGAAACAGACCATGTCCAGCTCGGCGGCCAAGAAACACAGTAAGGCGGTCACATCACTCGAGCCGACGAATATTTTGGGACTCTTTCGCAAGGTCTCCACATCCAATCGCTCGAGAAGATCGAGGCTGCCGTAGCCCCCCCGAGCACAAATAATTCCGTCTACAGCGGGGTCCTCCCAAAGCTCGATAATGTCCGAAACACGGTTCTCGGCATCTCCCGCCGTATAACGCGTCCGGGCATAGAGACCATGACTTAGGCGCGTTCGAAATCCAAGGTGGTGAAGCTCCTCCACCCCGCGGTCCACATACTCCCGCCGGACGGGACTCGCAGGAGCACAGACCCCTATCGTCGATCCGGGTTTGAGTGCAGGAGGCTTCAGCATCTTCTTCAACAAACTTGTGTCGCAAGGGCCACTACGACGGAAAAAAGCAGAATCACCCCAATCGACAGATAGGTCTTGGAGACCGGTGGCGCGAGACGCACAGGATCGGGGTCCTGGCCTTCCGGGCTACTTGCGCCGGCGTCAGGTTGGCCGGCCTTTGGATTGTCCGCAAGGACCAGGCAACACCTTATGCTCGCAAACTCGATCTCATCCCCTTCTTTCAGGCTTTTGTGTACGATCTCGCGACCGTTGACGCGGGTCTTGTTGGCGCTGCCCAAATCCATTACGGATAAGGAGTCACTGGTTCGAACGAATTTGGCGTGAAACTGGCTCACGAAGTGGTGCGATAGTTGGATGTGGTTGGACGGATCGCGTCCTACCGTGACTTCTCGGTCTTCGAGTAGATGATGCTCATTCTCGCCGTCCGGCAACCGAACGACGAGAAGGAAGCCATTGGGGATTCGTGTGACCGATTCGTCGCTAACCATCTTCCCGTTCAAAAGAATTCGTGGCCTCGTGCTCTCGAGCGGGTGCCGGAGATTGGGAGAAAGTCGTCTCGGAGTCTTTCGATGAACTCGGAATCGAACCACTCTTGTCGAGAGCATATGCCGCTATTGCTCCTGCCACTATAACGAATAACCCGACAACAACGAGCAATGGCATCCATATGCCTTTTGCCATGGGAGTGACCGAATAGATCATGACAGCCACACCGGCACGTCGTCCTTCATGAACTAGGGGACCAACGAAGACCAAGTCGCCAGAACCTGTTTCGCTTTGCTGAAATCGATCGACTTCGCGGACGGGCGGAGCGACACCATCAATGATATCGTAAATCTCCCCAGCCCGATCTCGAGGGGCAGCAATCCGGCCGTCGAGAGTTAGAATGAGGGCCTCCTTGACACCAGGCTCCGACAGTACGGCTTCGACCGACAGTCCTTCAATCTGTCCCATCCCCAACAACTGAGCGTTACTCGTCCGGAGTAGACTAAAAAGCGTTTTACCTCGATGGAGCGATTCCTGAAAGAGCTCATATCGAGCCTTGAACAAAAGAGGAACAGCTAACAGCAGATAAACCAAAAGAGAAGTGCCCGCCAGCACGAGAAGGGGGACAGTGGAAGAGCCGCGATGCTTCAATCCATCGATGACCAGAGGCTTGCCATCGACCTGTGGGCTCACGGTTCGGTCGGTCAATGGAGGAACGTCATCTTCAGATTCTTCGGACTCTTCAGCTAAAGGTTTCGTTTTGTCTATTACGGGGATCGATCGGGTCGTTGTACCTGCTTCCCCCTTCCTCGCGAAGACGACGGTCCCCGTGTCCTCGGACTCCGGAACGGACTCCGACAAAACGATGGTTCGTTCCTTATCGGGAGGAGACGACGCGACGAAGAGCATCGTATCATCGGGAGGTTCGACACCACCCTGACGGCCCTCACCGCCAGGCGCTTTCAACTGAATCGTTCCGCTGTCACCGTCACTTCGCGTTATAGGTAAATCTTCCTCGTAGGAGATCCTTAGACCGCCCAATCGAAGAGCATCTGAAGACTCGAGGATGCATTCATCGACTCTTTTCTCATTGACCCAGCATCCGTTACGGCTCCCCAAATCGACGAGCTTCAGCTTACCGGCTTCCAGCTCCATACGGGCGTGCCTTCGGGAAAGCTTGTGGTCGGAGAAGAACAAATCACAACCAGGATCGCGGCCTATCACGATCGCCTTGTCGGTAACCTCGTGACGGGTTACGCGCTCCCCATGTCGAATGATGAGACGTCTGCCCAACGGATGATTGCTCCCTAAGTACCCCGATTCATAATTACGGTCACGAAACCAACCGAGAACGCCGATCCATCCCGTCTGCCTGCGTTGCTCGTCGGTCATATAGCCAGATATTACTCACTCCTCGCGCCTTGCCAAACGGGCGCCTCGACGTTCTCGGTTCGTGACCGTAGTTATGAACCGGGGCACTAAGTACCCCGATACATAATTATGGTCACATTCGAACGCCGATCCATCCCGTCTGACTGCGTTGGTCGTCGGGCATATATCACGATATTACTCGCTTCTCGCGCCTTGCCAGGCGGGCG
>JAUVQL010000207.1 GCA_030598165.1 Acidobacteriota bacterium
ATCAACTCCCGGACTTTTTTGACTCTTCGTCTGACGAAGAGACGAGCGAGCCCCAGGGCGACGAAGAGTCCGAGTAGCTCGAGCGCCCCTTACGGTCGACCAAGAATAACCGCCCATTTTTGGCCGGACCCTTAGTGCCCGACCAAGAATAACTACCCATTTTGGGCCGGACCCTCAATGCAAAATTCCCTCGACAGCTTTCTGCCTGAGGAATGCTTTGAATGTTTCCGCGGTGGCCATGACCCTATCCAAGTGGTAAGACTGAAGGACCTGCTTTAGATCGGGGTAATCCTGGACGAGTTGACGGACCGCCTCCTCACCGAGCTTCAATAGCTCGCAATTTTCGAGCGGGATCACGCTAGCGGTACGCGGCACCCCTGTGAGAAAAGAAACCTCTCCGAAAAACTGGTGCGGTCGAAGGACCGCCAGACTCACTTCTTCTTCGTTCGGCCCCATTGCGCGAATTTCGACGCTACCTCGCTTGACGAGGTAAACAGCTCCTCCCTCTTCCCCTCTTTGAAAAACGGGGTCACCCGCGGCGTAGGTCACCAGCTCCACTTGGACTGCTATATTTTCTCGGTCTTCCACTCCGAGCATATCGAACAAGGGTGAGTGAGCCAAAACGTTGACCAACGCTCTTTCGCGATACATCCGGTAAAGGATCTCCTCGAGGCGTGGATGAGACTCCACAACCGACCTGAGTTCAGCGGCTGAAAGTTCGAGTAGCTCGGTCGGCTCGATGGTTCGTACCGCCGCGGTACGCGGTTGTCCGGTAAGAAAAGAGAACTCGCCAAAACACTCTCCCGGTCCGAGCTGTCCCAGTTTCTGAACTCCCGCGGTAATGACGACGAGCCCTCGTGTGACAAAGAAGAGTGAGTCGCCGGCGTCTCCTTCTCTAAACACTGTTTCGCCCTCTTCCAATTTGTGAGCACTCATCTTTTTCGCAACGGCGCTGAGCTCTCGAGGATCGAGCTCGGAAAGAAGCCGTATGTCGGTCAAGGGCTTGACCGAAACGAAGGGGACGGTCTTGACCTGCCGCTCATGCTCTTCTTTCAGAGTCTGGGTCTGCACCTTGGCGACATAAGACAAAGGATTTTCGAAACGCGGATCGATCTCCATCACCTTGAGTCCGGCCGATATGGCACCTAGGACATCGCCCCGCGACGCCAGCATCTCTTGCACTTTCACATATTCCGAGATGGCGCTGTCCGCGCGTCCTGCTTTCTCTAAGGCCTCAGCCAACTCCCGTCGACATTCGACGTCTCGCGGTGATTGAATAAGACGCTCACGATAGATCTGGGCGGCTTCCTCGAACCGACCGCTCCGCTTGAGCTCGGCAGCTTGCCTTAGAGATTCGTCTCTTGACATTGGAGCCTTCCTTTTTTATGCGGCCGAGTGTTCGAGAGGGGAGGAGGATTCTATCCCCTCTTCTGGGCCAGCTTTTGGAAGCAAAAGTCCAGAGCTCGTGTTTCGGGTCTCAACTTTCACTCTTTCCCCGGTCGGCCAGAATCTCGTGAGTTCTCTCGTGCAGTTGCGCGCGATAGACCAACCCACCCAGCCCTGTTCCTTTGAGGACGGGGTTGATCTTGACCAACAACTCCTCCCAGTCAACCCATCGGGCGTCCGCGATCTCACCTGTATCGACAGGGTCAAGGTGATTTGACAGGGGGCGGGCCAGAAGAACATGAGTCGACCACCTCGCGATCTCATCGCCATGAGTGAAGGTGACCAGGACGTAGAGGAGGTAACCCTCGACTTGGACATCGAGTCCTGTTTCTTCCTTGGCTTCGCGAGCCGCACCGTCTAAGAAAGATTCTTCAGGATGCACTCCTCCCGAAGGCGTCCGGTAGCCTTCAGCGGGGTAGGCGTGTTTACGAACGACCGCCACCTCACTTCCTCGTGTGATAACGGTCGTGACGTCATGGGCCCGGCCGAGATCGATCTGATTCTTCAACTCCGCGAACTCGGTCGCCTCCATGGGGAAGCTCCACCGTTCCACGACTGGCTCACCGAATTGAAGGGCTAGCTCTTGGATGATGTGCCTTCCCACGTGCATGACACTAACCTCCTTCCGACGCGCTCGCCGGCGTATTCGCTATCGAAGATTTCAGCAAACCCACTACCTCGAGCATGATGGCAGGGGAGATCCAATCTCTCGGACCAACGATCTTCGAGAGCAAGATACCGTCCCGATCAACGATATAGGTCTCGGGGTATTTGAACGTCTCAAATCCGTGAGCCACCTTTGCATCCTTGTCAAAAAGCATCGTGAAGCTCAGGTTGTTCTCTTTCCTGAAATTTTCGATCACTTCTAAACTGTCATCCACGGAAATGGACACGACTTCGAGCCCTTTGGCACCAAGCGCCCGATGAAGTTTCTCGAGAGAAGGCATTTCATCAACGCAGGGAGGACACCACGACGCCCAAAAGTTGACGAGAACGACCTTGCCTCGAAGTTTCGATAGACGGAAGGTCTTACCCCCGAGATCCGGAAGAACGATCTCCGGGATGGGTTGCCCCAAGATCGGAGTGGAGATTTTTTCCGTACAACCGGCTACAAGCAAGGAGCTTGCGACAACCACCCCACTCATAGCAACCCAGGTCTTCACACGAATCATAGACAAGTCACTCCCTGCAGTCTTCTCTAGGCGACGCCATTTCGAGCGCATCGACGGCTTTTAGGGCCCGCTCGGGGTCGTCGCTCATGATCCCATCAACGCCCCAATCGATGAGACGCCCGATTTGAAGCGGCTGGTTCACCGTCCAAACGTGAACCTCAAGCCCGACACGATGCGCTGCAGCGATCAAACAGGGCGAGAGGACTCGCCGTAGACCGAAGTACTCCGGCACTTGGAGCGCGAATCCCGGCGGCCGGTAGTCACTCAGGTCTTTCTTCGAGCGTGCTCTAGAAAGAAACTCGCGAACCTCGAGTTTGCTGAAACTCGTGAGGATCTTGGAGTCCAATGCGCGAAACCTCTCTAGAATATCGTGCTCCTGTGCCGCAATCACAACCCGTTCCGAAGCTCCGTACTTTGCTATGAGCTCCAAGACACCGGCCTCGATTCCCTCGCGCGACCGTTTGATCTCGATATTGAGTCGCGCCTCGTGGAATGCTACTAAGACTTCTTCCAAAGTCGGAATGACCAGGCCCCGACCGCGATAGGGGAAGGTTCGCCCGTGATCGGGAGTGAATTGATAGCCGGCGTCCAGCCGACGTATAGCGTCGAAGTTCATGTTCTCGATACGTCCCCGACGCTCGGTGGTTCGAGAGACAGAGCTATCATGAATCACCATAATCTGTCCGTCGGCCGACGAATGGACATCCATCTCTAGATAAGCTGCACCTACCTCCAAGGCCGTACGGAATGCTTCGAGCGTGTTTTCAGGGACGACCGCACTAGCACCTCGATGGCCGAAGAGTCTCGGCTCGGGTCCCGAGAGAAAAAAATGATTAGAGCTAGACCTTTCTGTCACACTGACCCCGTCCTTTGAATTCAAGGCAACCGCGACGGAAGCTCAATCCATGGACACATTTCCACCGTCGCTACCATGTGATGCGAA
>JAUVQL010000051.1 GCA_030598165.1 Acidobacteriota bacterium
ATTCCGCCCACCGCCCCATGTAGCTTGAAGCAGTGCGCCCTAATCGAAAACCTGCAGCCGAGAGCAACAGGGCTACAAGTCCGATCAAGAGAGCGGGCATCCAGATGGAAAGCTTCACGAGTCCGAATGATACACCGACCATCAGAGCATCGATGCTGGTCGCGACGGAAAGAGCGACCAGACTCCATCCGCGGGTTGGATCACGGCGCTGGTGCCTCTTCCCTGTATCGAAGGACTCACGGATCATACGAATTCCGAGAAACAACAACACGGCAAAGGCTATCCAATGGTCGAATTCCGCAATCACGTTGGACACCGCGACTCCAGCATACCAACCGGCGACAAACATAGCGGCTTGAAAGAAGCCGAAGTGCCAGGCCAGTCGAAACATATGACGGCCGCTCACGCTAGGTAGAGAAGCGGCTACTGTCGCCGACACCGCGAAGGCATCCATGGCCAGCGCCCATGCAATTCCAAGAAGGGTCAGTGTGTCCACGGTCATGAGGAAAGGGCCGACGCGATCACGGCTTCACCAGATATAGTCTTTGGCTATGGCACGCTTGTCGTGGCCGGCGAGAAGGTGAACGACACGGATCTTCTTCACGGTAACAGGTGAGAGGGAGCCGAGCGGGATGTGAAGGATTCGTCTCCCCTGTCGAGACGCGTATCGTGTCATGAGCTCTGACGGCGTATCTTTGCCGACGTGGACGACGAGCTTCTCCTCGCTGTAGTCCACGCCCGCCATGCACAAGACTTCCGCCTTCTCTCTTGCCCACCGGTAATCGCGGTCTTGCCAGACGTCCATCATGCGTCGAGGCGGATAACACATGACGAATCCGCCGTAGGTGGCTCTCGTAATACCCGGTCCCACCACTTGCTCCGCAGGATTGGTGGAGTAAAACGCCATGTCGGACTCTTGGTCATCTTCTCCCAACCAAGTCATACAATGCGGGAAACGGTTTTCTTTGAGGTCACGGTCAAAAATGACGACAACCGAACGAGCTTCACCGGGGGCACGCCCGAGCTCTTGGACATAGACCCGGTCTTCGTGCAGGTTCCTGAGCGTCTCGCGCATGTCGATGCCGTCGAGCATGCTCGCGACAAAGGGCTCACTGTGTTTTCGTTCGACAGAAAGGATGGAAATGGCCTTTTGCCGGAGAAAATGAGCGTAGTCTTCAATGACGAAGTCTTCGGGGCGGTAGGAACAAAGCCCGGCCATATCGAATGCCTCGAGCCATTTCTCGGGATCATCCGTCGTCGGCCTTTCGCGCACCGGTACTTGAATGAGGCGTTTTTTGACGCGGAAAAAGCGCTTGCGAAAGGTTATTTTTCGCGTCCCTAGGTCGAGCTCGTTCCCGTCGATTCGAACCGAGGCGAGCTCGGCGCTCTCCTCTTGCCAGGGAAAGGTTCGAGCCACGTCGTAGATTTCCCAAGCCAAGTTGTCGTCACCCACACCCCTAGCGGCAACCACCCACTCGTACAGTCCGGGGACCAATACACCTTGGACCCGCGCGTAACGTCGAGCGAAGTCGAAGAACAGGTTTCTCTGCCAAGATTTGATACTCTCTTGCGTCTGCTGCTCGTAAGAACCAGTGCCGACGCGCCAAACCACTCCTTGAAGCGCAACTCGATCGGGAAAGGGACTCCCTCCGAACGCTCGACGGCTTGCGTGACGAGCGGCATAACGCGCCACGTGAAAAGGACGCTTTCGCTTCTCTTCGTCCTTTTGTCCCGTAATGACTCGAAGGCCGTATTTAGCGAGAGAGACCTTACGAGAAAGAGCTTGGGAAAGCTCGACTTCATCGGGTATTTCCCCTTCCCTTAGGACCTCGAACACGGCATGCGAAAGAGGCGGGTCGGGGAAAAGAGCGGTGAGACTATCCGGATGGAGATGGCGGACTTCTTGATGAGTCCGACGCACACGAGCAAAGGGCTGTGCGGTGGGTTTTTGAAGGTGACGCTCAACAGCACGAACGTGCGCCGCACCCAACAAGGCGAGCAGCGTTCCGTCGGAGACTTGGGTGCGTGCATCTTTAATATAGTGCGCCATACCGGATTCTCGAACGTGGTCCTTTTTACCGCGTGGCGCTTCGTCGCCTCGATCCGCCAAGAGACGGAGAAACAGCTCCGGTCCGAGACTCCACAAAGCCTGGGGGTCGGGAACAGGATCTGTATGTCGCTTTTCGTAGGCCACATCGGGATCGACGAGGAAGACCGGCCGGTCTCGAAGCCAAGCCCACCGCAGAGCTTCCGCAAACGGCTCTCCGGGCGTACAAGTCCAGATGATGGCGTCCTCACCTTTTGGCTCCGATATCACGAGCGAGATCTTTGGGAGGCGGCGAATCGCGCGGAGGACGCTTTCGTGAAGAGTGCTGGGTAGCTCCACGGCCACCCCGGCGGGATCGAGCTCATGAAGTACCGCGCGAACCACAGAAGCCATGTCGACCCGGTCATGAATGACGGGCAGCAACCGCACTCCCGGCGCCACTTCCGGGATCAACGTATCAAGGCTGAGTTTCTCGTGGCCTTCCATAAGTCCGCATTCTTGAATTCTCGAGTTCTTGATTTCTTGAATTCTTACCTTCCAACGTCCGGCGACGCTCTCATCTGGAGCGTTTTGAGCGGCGCCTCCCTAAAGCAAATCAAACTGCTTGGCCTCTTCGGTCCCAAGAGCAAGGTTGAGCGCTTGAAGCACTGCGGCTCTCGCATTCACGGACTGCTTGGTGATCAACGATTTCATGGCATAGCGCACGACGTTTATGCCATCACGAACGCTGTAGCGAAGGTCTGCATCGTGTGCCGCGCGCAGAAAGGTCATTACATATTCGAGAACCTCATCTTCCGCGAATGGTACCTGATCCCTGAGAATGGCTCTTTCTTCGTCTTCTTCGGGAAAATCAATGTAGATCTGTGGCATCAGTCGAGAATGAATGTACTCAGGGACTTCGTAGGTCGAGGCATCCTCATTCATCGTAGTGACGAACCGGAAGGACTTGTGTGCAGAAACCTTGATGCCCGCGACGATACTCTCGACGTAACAGCGATGATCGAGAAGAGGCGCCAAGCTGGCCCACGATCTCTCGCTCATGCGGTTTCCTTCGTCCAGAATCAAGGCTCCGCCCCTCACGATCGCCGTGACCAAGGGTGAAGCCATGTAGCGAACACCGCCCTCGGGAGCCAGCACGGGCGAGACCAACAGATCCTCCGGACGAGTGTCCATCGTCGCCTGCATGATATAGACGTCCAAGCCGAGCTCCCGCGCCGAGGCGCAGGCCAGGGTCGTCTTACCAACCCCAGGTTTCCCTAGAAGACGAGGGTGAAGCGGCCTGTCCTCGTTATCGATGCATGTCCAAGCGGCAAGTAGCTGCATGAGCACCTCCCGTTGGCCGACCCACTCAGGAACTTCCTGGACCGGGGACGCCAGATGAAGCTCGACACCTTCGATGTTGACTTTCTTGGACTTGGACATTGTTCTAACCGATCTTCCGACCTCGAGAATTCAATCGAAACAAAATGAATGTGAGATCATCCGGTTTGGACGGGACATTTTCCACTCCGTTCCGCATGCGTTGGTCACACTCGTCAGCTACCGATGATACTACTCGGTGAAGCGACCCTTTTCTAATGGTCTCCACGATTTCTTCTATGTGTAGATTGTCCCATAGACCATCACTCGCAATGAGCAATGTATCCCACGGAGCCAGCTTTAGCGTGGGACCCACTTCGATACGCATATCGGAGGTGCCTACCACATTCGAGACGATATGCCGTTCCTCGTGGTACATGGCCTCCTTCTCGTCGAGAAAGCCGGACTCCACACCGTAACCTACGGGCGAGTGAGGAACCGATTGCAGTTTTATTTTCCCCCGCTGTCCCACTATCAAAATCATGGAGTCGCCCACGTGATAGGGGCGGACGATATTCTCCTTGATCTCCACGACCGCCAGCGTCGTTGCCGCACCCAGGCCAAGTGATTGTACTGCGCCATTGGCGTCCTCGAATCCATTCAGGATAGCGTCTCTCAGCTCCGTACCATTCTCTTTGGCCTGCGCGAGCGCTCTTCCAAGCGCTTCGACAGCCCGACTCGAAGCAAGATCGCCGCCGCGCGCTCCCCCTAGGCCGTCCGCAACGGCAAGCACACATTCTGAAGCACTAACAGGAAAGACCGCCGCCGCGTCTTCGTTGGGTGTCGACTTGCCGGGGGCGCGGGAGGAATAAACAGCTGAACGCCCGAGACCAGAACCGATCAGCTCCCCGTGAGCCATGTCCTCGCCGATGAACAGCCTTGCCTCGGTGGTCACGAGCTCTCCAGTCAAACCCATTGCATGGTCTCCAAATGCTGGCGAAGGTGCGAGACCGTGGGGAACTTCTTCAGAATCAAGGTGCGTTTCAGGCCGCAGCAAATCGTCTTCACTTCGTCCGGCTGCCTCCTGTAATACCTCGCGCCGCCCAGCGCATCGTAGAAGAGACGGATCAAACTAACGATGTCGTCTTGGATGTTCTCTCGCTTCGGAGCAACCCAGTGGAACATGTCCATGATCTTCAGATCGAAACGGAGACCGTAGCGGCTGACCATGACGTTATCCGTGTGCAAATCGCCGTGATACTCACGCAAACGGTGGATGCATTCCATTCCCACAACCAGTGAATCGAGAAGGTGTAGAGCCTGGAATGGAAGAAGCCGCCCACCCGGTTGCCGCTTCAAGAACTGGCTCAGCATCTCGCCTTCAACGTACTCCGAAACGAGAATGGTGATCGGCATCCGTCGGTAGATCATCGTCTCTTCGGTGTAGTACTGGATCAAGATGGGGCAATGGCGCAGTTTGTGGAGCTTCCGTGCATAGAAATTGGAGGTTTTGTTACGAGGGTTACGGTGGGGAAAGAAGAGTTTAGCCGCCCGCTCGATTTTCGTGCTCCGCTCGCGGATCTTGTAGACTTCTCCCTCCCAACCATCCCCCAGCTTGGAGACGACTTCATACTTTCGGGCAATGACACGTCCCGGAGCCAAAACAAAGCTTTCAATCTTGACGTCTGGCATTCGCCACCTACTTTTTTGCTATGTGAATATTGTACCGCTTACAACGGTGGATAGGGAGCGAAGGCTGCGGCTTCGCCGCATCATCTATTTTGGTATCTGGCTAGCAGCGTGATAAGAGCTTCTCACCAGGGGACCTGACTCGACGTGACGGAATCCGAGCTCCGTACCGATGCGGGCCAGCTCTTCGAACTCGTCGGGGTGATAAAAACGCATCACGGGATGGTGCTCCATGGTGGGCTGCAGGTACTGGCCGATCGTGAAGATGTCGACGTCGGCACCGTCGACGAGCTCCTTCATGACGTCGGTAATCTGGTCCCGAGTCTCTCCCAATCCTACCATGATGCCGGTCTTGGTTAGAGTGTCGGCGGCAATCTCGTTACTTCGGCGCAAAAGCTCGACGGACTGATGGTAGTTGGCGCCCGGCCGAACCTGTTTGTAAAGCGGCGGCACGGTCTCGATGTTGTGAGCAAGGATCTCTGGACGTGCCTCGAGAACGGTTTCCAGAGATTCACGGAAGCCCTTGAAATCCGGAATCAATACCTCAATCGAGGTCTCAGGATTCTGTCGTCGGACGGATAGGATCGTCTCAGCGAATATGCGAGCTCCACCGTCTTTGAGATCGTCTCGATTGACTGAGGTGATAACGGCATGTCGGAGCCCCATGGTCGCGACGGCCTCTGCAACCCGGTCGGGCTCCTCCAGATCCGTGACAGTGGGCATTCCAGTCTTAACGGCACAAAAACGGCACGCACGGGTACAAATGTCACCCAATATCATGAAAGTAGCCGTCCCCTGGCCCCAGCATTCGGCGACATTGGGACAGCGCGCCTCTTCACAAACCGTGTGCAGGGTCTTACCCCTCATGAGAGACTTGAGGTGAAAATAGCTCTCGCCACTTGGCAGACGAACCTTGAGCCAATCTGGACGTTGCTTCCTGGTTGTTGATACGGCACTCATCTTGTTTACTTCTCGCTTCTCAACTGCCCCATGCTAGGCAAATGTCTTCCATTCAGGCAAATCTGGACGTCATTAATGGGCAGTCAAGCAGTCAAGTAGTCAGCAGCCAGGCATCGATCGGCTATCGACTGCCTACTCCAAAGTATTACAGAATCTTTTCTTCCCAATTCTCGAGACGCTTCTTGACTTCGGCCATGAATTGATCCGCCGTTGCCCCATCGATCAGACGGTGATCGAAGGACAGCGCTAGATACACCATGGAACGAATGGCAATCGCGTCATTCACCACGACCGGACGTTTGTGGATGCCGCCCAGCCCGAGAATGGCGACTTGAGGCTGGTTGATAATGGGCACGCCGAATAGTCCACCATAAGGTCCGGGATTCGTAATGGTGAACGTGCCGCCTTGAACTTCCTCAGGCAACAATTTCTTTGTCCGGGCTCGCTCGGCGAGATCGGCCACGTCTTTGTTCAACCCAAGAAAGCTTTTTTCATCAGCGCTGCGGATGACGGGTACTATGAGACCCCAATCGAGTGCTACCGCGATCCCAACATTGATGTCCTTCTTGTATACGATCTCATCACCCTCGATGGAAGCGTTGACGATTGGAAAGGCCTTCAGGCCGCCCACCACCGCTCGTACAAAAAACGGTGTATAAGTCAACCTGACGCCTTCTTCCCGCACATAACGGTCCTTGTGCTTGTCGCGAACGTTTACGATACGCGTGACATCGGCCTCGAACACCGTAGCAACGTGCGCCGAGGTCCGACGCGAAACCAACATGTG
>JAUVQL010000245.1 GCA_030598165.1 Acidobacteriota bacterium
AACCCAGATTGTACGTTTCTCACCCCGACGATAAGATTAGCAAATGTTAGGGCGCAGTCCTTTCGTTGAAGTGTAAACATATACCGTTGGCTTGGCCCATTTGTTATTTGATTTGTGGGAACGTGACAAAAACGACGAAGAGGAAGAAGAAAAAAGAGCGCTGGAGGAAGAAATCCTTTAAGCAGAGGTTGCTCATCCCGTCTGCTCTCGTGGTTTTAGTAGCAACTCTACTTTTCCTCTGGCGTTTCCGCTCTCCTTCCCAATCCGTTCAAAACATTTCCCCCGGTTTCCTTCAAGGTCACAATTTGCTTCTGATCACCATCGACACCTTACGGGCAGATGTCCTTGGGGCCTATGGTCATCCTGGCGGTCTCACTCCCAACCTGGACCAACTGGCAACGGAGGGTGTCCGCTTCACATCAGCCTTTGCTCACGCGACGATGACGCTTCCTTCCCACTGCTCCATCCTCACTGGGCAGTACCCCATACGTCATGGGGTGCGAGATAACGGTCTCTTCCGGCTCGAAGCCTCTCGGCTCACTTTGGCCGAGATTCTTTCGCAGGCCGGCTACCGCACCGGTGCATTCATTGGTGCTTACGTGCTGGACACTCGCTTCGGTCTCTCTCAAGGATTCGACCGCTACGACGACTACTACGGTGAAAAAACCGGCTTCATGAATTTCAACTTCGTGGAACGGACAGCAGAGAAGGTGCTGTCACCGGCGACCGCCTGGATCGAACAAGACGAGGGGCGACCCTGGTTCGCCTGGCTCCACCTGTTCGACCCCCACGTACCCTACGATCCGCCCGATCCTTATCGGGATCTTTATCGGGATCGTCCATATGCCGGCGAGGTTGCTTACACCGACCACGCACTAGGTGGTTTCCTGGAGAGGGTTCGATCGACCGGACGACTAGAGAATACTCTGCTGGTCATAACCTCAGACCATGGCGAGTCGTTGGGCGAGCACGGGGAGACTACTCACGGCGCCTTCGCTTACAACTCGACGCTTCACGTTCCGCTCATCCTCTGGAGTGCGCCCGGCATCCGGCCGCAGGTTCTCTCTGAAACGGTGAGCCACGTCGACCTGGTTCCCACGATCCTGGAGCTCTTGGGCGTACCGGTTCCGGACTCCGTCCAAGGTGATTCACTTCTGCCCCACCTGAGGGGGCAGGGCACCGCAGGTATTCGACCGGTCTATTTCGAAACGTTGCACCCCTACCTCACAATGAACCTGGCGCCCTTGACTGGGATCATAGAAGGAGAGTACAAGTACATCGACCTGCCTCTTCCTGAGCTCTACAATATCCGGAGCGATCCGCAAGAGGAGAAGAACCTATTAGAGCTTGAAGAGTCCCGGGCGGCGAAACTTCGCCACACGCTCGAGGAGCTGGTTGGATCCATGGGTAAGGAGTCTACCCGTGACATCCGCCCCGATTCGCTCGATAATGAGACTCGAAAGCGGCTGCAGGCACTCGGTTATGTCACCTCGGCTTCTCCTCCTACCAAGAAGAACTTCACTACTGCGGACGACCCGAAGAACGCTATCCTGTTCATCGAGAAACAACGGGCCGCCCTGCCATTGCATGCTTCCGGTAAGTCCGAGGAAGCCATATCTTTGCTCGAAGACGTCATCAAAGAGCGAGAGGATTTCACTGGCGCGTATATGAATCTCGCCTTCATTCTTTTCGGGAAAGGAAGGCTTCAGGAAGCCATCAACGTGGCAGAGAAAGCAGCCAGAAATCATCCCGACAATGCCTGGGTGCTTGGAAGTCTCGGCACCTACTATTCGGAAGCGGGTGATCTGGCAAACGCCGTCCGGCTCTTGAAGAAAGCGGGTGAAAAAGCTCCCAACGACTTGGATGCGTTGAGCGCTCTTGGAGTTGCTTACGCGAGGATGGGAAAAAAGGACGATGCACTGGCCCTGTTCGTGCGCGTGTTGGATCTAGACCCGTCTTCGGCCGGTACCCACAACAATATGGGGACGTTCTATCTTCATGAACAAGAATTTCCCAAAGCCATCGACCACTTTCGCAGGGTCATCGAGCTCGCGCCCAGATTTTGGACTGCTTACGATGGATTGGGTGCCGCTCTGGCGGCAAACGGTCAGCTCTCCGAGGCTGTGGAAGTGTGGAAGCAACTACTGGAGCTCAATCCGACGATGTACGACGCCATTTACAATACGGGAGTGGCGTTGGTCCAGCTCGGCCGAGACCAGGAAGCTTTGATCTACTTGGAAATGTTCTTGCGAGAAGCGCCGCCGGAGCGCTATCGGGAGGACATGAGGAGAATAGAGGAACTTGCCGCGGATGTTCGCAATCGACTTCGTTGAAAAGGAGCCGAGTTCACGATGTATTCCTAAGTTTAGTTGAAGCTCGAGCGAAGTGTTTATCGAAGAAATGATCGAAGGCGATGGCTGTGAAGCCGTCACCCGTGCAGTTGGTCGCGGTCCGAAACATGTCGGGCAAACCACCGGAAAGCGCAAGCCAAGTCATCACGAAATTGGATTTCATGGGTTCTTCGAAACCGAGGATGGATGCAAACAGTGTCGCTGTCCAAAGAGCGGTCCCCATCCCGACGGGGAGTCCCGGTGCTGCGATGGTAAAAAGCACGAGTGCCGGTGACACCATGAGGAGGGTTACCCACGAGATCTCGAGGCCGTAGACGTAGGAGATAACGAAAGGCGCGTAAGCCACATACATGAGAGCGCTGGCGTTCATATTCGCAACGGCGCCGAAAGGAACGACGAAATCGGCAACCTCGTCCCGGACGCCGTAACGTTTGGTGTTCGCCAGATTGACGGGAAGCGTTGCTAGAGATGAGCAGGTTCCAGCGGCGAAAATGGCAGTGGGAATGTAGTACTCGGTGAGGACTTTGCGAATGGGCTGTCGGGCGACATAGCTGATGATGACGATGATATAAAAAAGGAACCAGACGAAACAGAGAGCTGCTGTATAAAAAGTCATTGCGAAGTAGTGCCCCATTCCCATGCGAGCGCCGAACTTCACC
>JAUVQL010000029.1 GCA_030598165.1 Acidobacteriota bacterium
TCGACGTTCTCGGTTCGTGACCGTAATTATGAACCAGGGCACTTAGGTGATTGCACGAAAGCTCCGGCGGGTCCGCCGACCTGTCCGCCGGAGCCTTGGCGTAGGCGGACTGATTGCTCGACTGCCGCCGTCAAGTAGTGTGGCAGCAAAGTTAGTTGGAAGGTAGGAGAGCTATGGAAGGTTATCGTTTCAACCTCGGTTGGGTCGAGGTCATCACAGGAAGCATGTTCAGCGGCAAGAGCGAAGAAATGATACGCCGCCTACGAAGAGCTCAAATCGCCCGCCAGCGCGTACAGATCTTCAAGCCCCATATCGACAATCGATATACATCTGATCACATCGTTTCCCACAGCGAAATGCGTATCAAAGCCGAGCTCGTTGCGACCGCGGCGGAGATCCTCGAGAAATTGGACCACAAGACGGAGGTCGTGGGAATCGATGAAGGTCAGTTCTTCGACCCCTTTCTCGTCAACGTTTGCAATCAACTCGCCGACATGGGAAAGCGGGTTATCGTTGCAGGATTGGATCAGGATTATCTCGGCAAACCTTTCGAGCCCATGCCACAACTCCTCGCCATCGCCGAGTACATTTCAAAAACACTCGCAATTTGCATGCGTTGCGGCAATCCAGCCAACCACACGCAGCGGCTCGTTTCGTCGACCGATCGGGTGGTTGTAGGCGGCTCAGAAACTTACGAGGCGCGCTGTCGTCGCTGCTTCGAGCCCCATCCTATCTTGGAAGAGCCGGACGCATCCTCCCCCCAACCTAAATAGGTACGCCGGAGTCCTTCCACCCACAAGTTCGCGGCTAACACCGCCACAGTCAAAGCCACCGCAGGAACCATCAACGTCCACCAATACGTTGTCATAACCGTCAAGTTGTTCGCTGCGTCCGAAAGCATCTTCCCCCAACTCGATGCGGGCTCCGGAACGCCCAAACCAAGAAAGGAGAGCGTAGCTTCTCCCAGTAAGAAGTATGGAATTGTGATGCCTACCTGAAGAAGAATGAACGGCATCGCATTCGGGAGAATATGACGAAACAAGAGCCTCGCCCTCGTCGCGCCGAGGGCGACCGCGGAGGACACATAGTCTTCTTCGCGCAGAGAAAGAACTCTTCCACGGAGCAGACGAGAAACACTACACCAACCGACCGCGGCGAGGGACCCCACCAAGATCAGCGAGGCCTGACCGGCCGTGAGGTCGTCGGGGAACAGCTTTCTCACGGCGAGAACCAGATAAAGAGCCGGCAACGCCATAGCAAGCTCGGCCAATCGCATGAGAAAACGGTCCGTCAGACCGCCCATGAATCCTGCAGCGGCCCCAACTAGAGTGCCAAAGGCAACGGTGAAAATTACCCCGAGGGCAGCAGCGCTTACGCTCAATCTGGCACCATAAATGGAACGGGAAAGCATATCTCGGCCCAGTGCATCGGTCCCCAAAAGGTAAGCTCTACATCCATCGAAGCCGAAGAAGTGACGTCGTCCCGTGTCGTCAACGGCAAACCAATTCGTCCGGCAGTCCTCGGAAGGAAGCGCCGGAGGATGGTAGAAGCTCGACCGATCCTGGTAACGCGGGTCATAAGGCGCCAGGAAAGGAGCACCGACACCGACGGCCAATAGCACGAGCAGGAGGACAGCTCCCCACCGACCCGCACTGTCTCTCCACCAGAGCACTTTATCCTTCCTCCAGCCGAATCCGAGGATCTGAAGCGGTAATGGCAATATCGGCGACCAAGTTGCCCAAGATCATGAGGACGGCCGCCAACAGCAGCACTCCTAGAACGAGGAATGAGTCTCTCGCTAGAAGCGCACTCCAAGCGAGTCGTCCCATCCCCGGCCAACCCATCACGACTTCGACGAGAAAGGCTCCATTGAGTAATCGGCCGACAGAGCTTCCTGCGAAGGTCAACACCGGGACCAATGCGGCAGGCAGACAGTGTTTGAGAAGGACTTGAAGATCACTCAAACCGCGAGAACGAGCCGCCTGTGCGAATCCCGATGGGAGAATCTCCATCAATGCACCACGGGATTGCAGGTAATAGAGGGGGGCGAGCGTAAGACTCAGCACCAAGCTCGGCAACAGTAAATGATTCACAAAATCAAGGAACTTGGCTCCGGGGCTAACAACCGCTAGCCCCACTGATGACCCGCCTCCAAGAGGAAACACACCGGTGGAGGCGGCCAACCCGAGAGCTCCGACGGCAATCACCAATGTCGGAACGGAAGCAGCCACAACGGCAAGACCCGAGAGAGTCCGATCCGATGCCCCGCCGGGACGTAGAGCAACGAGGAGGGCCAACGCCAGACCACCAAGAAAGGCTATAACGCCCGCGGAGACAACCAACGCCGTCGTATACAATACGGACTCCCCCAGAAGTTGCGCAACTGGTCTCTGAAAGGCCATCGAGAATCCGAGGTCCCCTTTGAACAAGCCGAAAAACCAAGAAAGGTACTGTTCATACCAAGGCTGGTCTAAGCCATAGCGGCTCTCGAGAATCTTGACTGTTTCCCGAGGGATGGAAGGATTTAGCAATAATCGGTCAACAAAAGATCCTGGCGCAAGATGCAGGAGTAAAAAGGATACGAGGCTTACCCCAACAAGGAGGGGCACCGCGGAGGCGAACCGGGCCAACACAACCCGATGCACGCCTCGCTATCCTCCTCTCAGGTGAGACCGGTGGAGATTCCAGCCGGACGATGGAATTCGTACTCTTCTGCAAGGTTGCGGATCATACGCTGGCACCTCGCTCAACCCACACGGGGTTCCACGTTTTCCTCGGTTCCGAACAGACTCGGCTGATGAGTGCCAGGCTCGTATTCCTCCCGGCGACGACGGCCCTTGCGGCGACTCTTATGTTCGTACATGTTCTTATCCGCCGCCATCAGCAACGACTCGAGATCCGTTCCATCCGTTGGGTAGGACGCCAATCCCAACGATATCCCCACCGAGAGCATCTTACCGATGCCTACGTCGATCTCCGCCGATTCAACCGCATCTTGGAGACGATATGAAAACAAGCGCGCTTGCTCTGTTGTTGTCTTCGGCAAAACGGCAATGAACTCATCACCAGCGTAGCGCACCAATACGTCACTCTCTCGCATCAGAGCTTTTAGAATGCGACCGACCTCCTTGAGAAAACGATCTCCGGAGTGATGGCCGTACCGATCATTGATACTTTTGAAATCATCGAGATCCATCTCGATGACCGTCAAGGGCTCTTTGTATCGTTTTGCCTCGGACAGAGTCTGATCAAAAAAGATATAGAGGAAACGGGAGTTACTCAAACCCGTAAGACGATCCGTGAAAGCGTCTTCCTGCGTCTCCTCGAAGCGAATGGCGTTGTACAGCGCTATAGAAGCTCGGTTCGCCACAATTTCCATAAGACGTATGTGGTCGTCCGTATAACGGAAACTCTGCCCCGCGTAGAGAGCGATGGCACCGATGGGCCGCTCCTCATGTGCCAGCGGCGCAAGTATCGCGTTTTGATACCGTTCACGGATGCCTTCCGGCAAACCCATCGTGTCCGGTCCCGGGTCGACGTTGTAGAGCATCCGGTTGTTCGCCGCCACCCAGCCAGCCAATCGGGTTCCAATCTCGATCGAGATGCCACGGAACGCATCCTGATTCAATCCGGCGGTGTGGGATGCATTGAGTACGGCACCGCTCTCATCGGCAAGATAAATGACCAGCGTATCGAAAGGAATGATCTTCGCGATTTTGGAAGCCAGAATCGTGAGCGTATCAGTGCGTGACAACGAGGTACCCATGGTCTGAGATATCTCGAATAGGTGAAAGACCTCGCGCTGCGGGGCAGTAATGAGATTCCCGAGAGCGGGTGGGTGTGGCACACCGATGATGTCTGGGGCACGCTTGGTATCCTTGTGCTCTTTTAGATCCACGAGCCGGTCAGGAATCTCAGAGCTCTCGAGAACCTCATCGACCAGGGGCACGATCTCGAGGAACGTGGAGAAAACCTGGGGATCGAATCGGTGTCTCTCTCTCTTCATCACGTCGACGGCGCCGCCTTGATCGAGTGAACGTGTGCGATACACCCTCCGGGCCCGAAGAGCCTCGTAGCAATCGGCCACTCTCAATATTCTCGATCCAAGAGGAATCTCTTCTCGCTGGAGCGCATCCGGGTAGCCACTCCCGTCCCAGTTCTCGTGATGATGCTTCACGATCTCGATGACCGGACCCTGAAAATCGATGGAGGAGAGTATCTGAGCTCCCACCACGGGATGAGTACTCATCTTCTGGAACTCGAGTTGTGTCAGCTTACCCGGCTTATGAAGGATATAGTGGGGAATAGAGATCTTTCCGACATCGTGAAGCATGGAAGCAATTTCGAGGGCTTCGTAAGTCCGATGATCCACGCCCATGGCTTTGGCCAATTTCAAAGTCACGATTTGCGTACGGGAGACGTGCTTCCTGGTCTCACTTTTGTAGTCGGTGTGAATCTCGAGTGCATCGATGGAGTTGGCAAATGCCCTCACTGTTTGGAGGTAGAGACCGCGAACCTCCTCATACTTCTCGTTGTAGAAGCGATGGGCGTAGTAGACCACCATGAGGATCGGCAGCGCTAGCAAAAAGGCCCAGGGGCCGGCAACCCGTTGAAAAAAATAGACAACGGCCGCGCCGGAAGCGGACGCCATGAAGTATAACGGTACAAGAGGAAAGTTTTGACTCCAATGCTTCTTGAAATTACTCTGTCCCGCAAGACTCATGACGGCGTGCACGCAAGTAGTATTAATAAGAAAGGACGTTCCCGCCATCAAAACTACCGGGAGAAGAATCTCATGGGCGGTCACAGGCCCGTCAGGCAGGAATACATTGTAAGCCCACCCATATAAGAAGGCGGAGATGCCGTTGACAGCCAAATTGAAAATGGACTGGATGTTACGCCACTGCAGGATTTTGCCGCGATGCTCGGGAGGCATTTTCCGAAGAGCCACCCAATAACTGACGAAATGAGACGGTCCGTTGGCTATGATACCGGGACCGATCCCGTAGATCATGGTGATGGATAGCATGAGGCAGTCCGCCACTGCCATCCATGTAATAGTGCGTGGTATGCGTACGACCCAAGAGGAGCCTAACCAAGCGACAATGGTAATTCCGACGAGGGATGACCACTCTTCCCAACGGTAGTTGGCAGATAACCGGTGGAGGTCGTAGATCGCCCAGATATAGATCGGGACGGCCACCGCGACGACCGCGTTGACGAATAACTTAGCTTTGGCTGGCGGATTCTGCCAGTCCATGGTCCCCCCGAGCCCCAGTAAAGTGAGACCCTCAACCTAAATGAATTATTCGGGTTTTCTACGTAAATAGTCCGACGGAGATACCTCCGCTAACTACAGGGACCACTCCACCTATCGAATTGCTCGGAAAGATAAATGAGTTGCTTTATAAGAGCTTGATTTTGAATCCTAGCACATGGTGTAACAGGGCGTCAAGATATGCAATTGGCTAAACACGAACAGGTTACTCGAACTGCAAGGAAGGATTCTGTTAGCAGGTTGAACGCCGGGTGCTGGTTGATGCCTTACACCTCGCGATCTCGCAAAGTCCACGGGTGGGGCCCCCCCGAGCCACCACCCCTTGAGTCAATAAAACTGAGGAAACTCTGTGAAAATATTGCTTCCGGCTTAAATCCAAACGATTCCACGCATTGTCTATCTCCTCAGGGTCCTAACCACAAATAATAATCCCGGGCGAGGTACGCTCTTCGAGCTCTTCCACGTTGAGTTCTTCGATTTCGGTGATAGTTTCCATTACTTCTTCTCCTTTTTACATTGGCGCCATCGAATGGGTATGCTGCAACTTCAGCGACGCTTCAGATCCAAACAATTCCACGCATGGCCACACCTCCTAGGAAAGACTCGAATCGAGAAACTGCACCACTCCTCCAACTTCAGACACTCTTGCCTAATGGCAGCTCGGCCTACCGCCGACACTGACCAAAACGCCCTAAGTTGTGTTCAGGGGGAGAAGCGTTCGAGAGAACGGGACGGGATGGAACTTGAGAAGGTTCGAGCGATGACTACGAATAAATTGTGTCAATGACGAGCTTAAGTTGAATCTCGGTGCTCGCTTAGTCTTCTCAGGTCGTTCTCCGCAACCCGTTGACTACAAATAACTTCTTCCCTCTTGTACCTCCTATTCAGGACCAGACACTTGTTCTATTCAATGTAAACTCAACTCATTAAAGGAATGGCACCATATAACGCAGGTCGGCGGTACTGAGCAAGATAGAAATGCTCCAGTAAAATGGTGCAAATGGACTATAAAACGCTTGGGAGCGCATCGTGGCACATGGCGTGATTCTATGTTTTTGCCATCGACTTCGTTTAGCACAACTTCAAACCTCATAACGACGGCCCCGCAGTGAGAGGTCCCTATCGCCACTGTGCAAAATATGTCGGGTTTTACCCCCAGGTCAGTGACAGATGTCACGAATCGATAGATTTCCCGCACAAAATTGCCAAAAGAAGCTATTTTGAAGACAGCGCTATTTCCTCGCTGTTCCAAAGTGGCGGGCTCCAAAAGGGGGTGGGCTTCAGATTCTCGACGCGATGGCTCACACCAATGAGAGCATGGGGAACGACGAGCTCTATCAACGGCATTTCTTCTGCCAAGATCATCTGTACTTCGTCAAAGAGCTTCTTTCGTTCTGTAACATCGACAGCATACATGTTGCGCTCCATCAATGTGTCCACCCGGGCCTCCCAGTCGGTGGCGGGACGTTCCTGCGAGGGATTCCAGAAATGGAGGGGGCCTCGACTGAGCCACAGTGCGAGCCCCGCCGAGGGATCCGGGTCCGTTTGTGTCATCCCTAGGAGACAGGCTTCATAGTCGAAGCTCTGAGTGATCCGCACAATCAAGTCCGTCAGGTCCAACGGTGCCACGGTCATATCGATCCCGATTTGGGCGAGATCTTCTTGGATAATCGTGGCCATCCGAGCTCGATGACGGATTTCTACAGTCGTGATAAGAGTAAAACTTACGGGTAGGTTTTCCCCGCTACGGAGCCCTCCACTCGAGTCCCAATGGAATCCCGCCTCTTTCAAGAGGCGTCGAGCTTTTTCACGGTCCAATGTCAATGGGGAGATGGCCTCATTGCGCCACATCCAATTTGCAGGTGAAACGGATCCAGCAGCAGAAGAAGCAAGACCGTGATACACGGCTTGTACGATAGCGGATCGATCGATGGCCAGTGAGACGGCACGGCGGAATCTGACGTCCTCGAACCAAGCCCTTTTCTCGGCGGAAAGCGCGGAACTGCGGGGGTTCATATTGAACCAAAGTCGCTCCGGTCTGGTACCAGGCCCGAGATCAAGCAAACGTAATCCGGAGCTGTCACGCCCCTTCAAGCTCGAAAAGTCCTCCGGCAACAAAGCTCCTTGAATGTCCAATTCTCCCGCGGAAAACTTGAGTAATCTCGCATTACTGTCAGGCAAGATCTCGAAGATGATGCCATCGAGGAGCGGGAGCTTCTCTCCTCGCGATCCTTGCTTCCAATAACGAGAGTTCCTCCGCAAGACCACCCTTTGACCTGGCAGGTATCGCTCCAGCACGAAAGGACCAAGACCAGCGATCTCCTCAGCGGAAGTGCCAACACCATAGGCTGAGGGGAAGCTGCCGCTTTCCAGTGCTGCCTCCAACCGGTGCGCGGGGAGGATATAGACACCATCGAAAATCCGTTCGACAACAGCCGTCCGACGCGGGATTTCGAAACGAACCGTGAGCTCGTCCACGACCTCAGGGACGAGCGCCTCACCGCCGATCTTGACGGTCTCAGCCAAGGGACTTGCCACATTAGGGTCATGCAGCGCTTCGAAGGTAAAGGCGACGTCTTTCGCAGTAAATGGGTGCCCGTCGGAGAAGACAACGCCAGAGCGGAGATGAAACGTGAGGGCTTTTCCATCTTCGGAAAAGTTCCATGATTCAGCCAGTTCGGGCTCGACTTCTTGAGTTTGAGGGTTGATTCGCACCAGCGTCGCATGGATCTGTTCACCAATCGTTTGGCTCACCTCGTCGACGGAGAGGAGGAGATTCCAGGAGAGGGGCTCGGCAGATGTACCCACAACTAGATAGCCCGCCGCTGGCGAAGGTGATGGTGCATCACCGGCGCAGGCTATCCATAGAGTGAAGACACAAAGTATCGCTGGACGCCACAGGATTCTCGTTCTCATAGCAGTCTCCCAACCGACCTTCGTCGGCCACGGGTAGGGCCATGGTACGCCCATAGAACATTGGCTGAAGGTTGCGCGATGCCCACCGGTCCCTTCAAATGCTAAGTTGTTATTGATGTATCTTTTCCAGGCATTCTAACATCAAAGACCAAAAAAATAGCCTAAAATGGTATTTGTTTTCGAGGGGTGGGATATCTTGCATGTCCCTTCTAGGTAAGCTATATAAATACCAGGACTTCTGTAAATCGGGGACAGGCAATTAATATTTGCCTTAGATATCATCGCAAATATTGAATGCCTGTCCCCATAAAACTTGGCCAGCTCTAACGTAGGAGAGTGGACTCGTCGTGGAAACAA
>JAUVQL010000112.1 GCA_030598165.1 Acidobacteriota bacterium
ACTCACCGAGGATGCTTACAGCACACAGGAAACCCTCGTCGTTGATCCCGCTCACGGTTTGGACAAGGTCATCCAGGGTTTCTCCGGCGAGGTAGGGGCGAGCGAAGTGTCGCACGATGGGTTTCGGTGTAATGGGGAGAGATGCTGCTATCAAACGATCGAACAGATTCATTTTTTTCGCCTTCCGCCAGGGATAAAGTCGCAGAAAGATAGCACATGCGGAGGAAGGGATTCAATGGATCAACCGGAGAATGAGGGAATAAAAAAAGGCCCGCTGTCGCAGCGGGCCTTTTGAAAAAGTTTGGGTCCTAGACGTCCAGTTGCACCAAACCCGAGGACTTCTGCTTGGCCTCTTCCTTGAGAACGACCTCTCGGTACATCTTCTCCATGAGCTCGTCTTGGGGCGTCTTGACGAGCTTATTCTCATCGCGGGCCCGGCGCTTCTCGTCGCGAGCCGTCTTGGCGACGCCCATTTCGTCGAGATCCGTCTGCACGCCACGGTGGACGTCTTCATCCCGCAACAACAAAGTGTGCGTTACGCCGGCGAGCTCGACGTTCTTGTCACCTGCATAGATGAAGTGCCGTCCGCGTTCTTCGTACCATTTGTTCAACGTCGCGGATTGGTGCATCTTCTCGACGATGTTCCTCCAGCCAATCCCGGTGTTGTAAGCACAGAAAGAAATCTCACCTTCCTGCGTGCCGTAAGGGATAACGCACTGTTCGGTCCGCCGGAAATCGTAAGTGAACAGATCCTGGAACCACATGCCGGCAATGAACAGGAAGTTCCAACGATCCTTCCGCCGCTTGATGACGTCCTCGAGGCTACGGTCTCCAGTGACCTTCCCGTAGTCTCTTCCCGTCACCCCATAGGTCTTGTCGAGCTTCTCGAGAAGTGCCTTCAAAGTGAAGTGGGTCGGTGCCTGGAACGGATCGTAGTTCTTCATGACCGAGATGGCCATGCCGAGCGCCGAAAGGAAACGCCCTCGGGCTGCATCGTTGACCTTGGTGAGATCTTTCGCCAACTGGTCGCCGTTCAGGAAGGCAGTGACCGGAGCTCGTTCTTTGGTCTCCTTGTCGACCATGACCGCCATACCCACGCCGCAGTTGGGGTGACAGCCGCAGCTGAACTGACCCCAATCCCGGTCGGGACCGTGCACGAGGTCGGCCCAATCGGTGAAGGTTCCCAAGAAAGAGATGGGGAACCAATCGCGAGCCGGTTCTCCAATACCGCATTGCTCCTTCACATCGTGCGCCATGTGGGCCAGAGTATAGCGCTGAGCCGCACGACGTTCGTCACTGACCTCTTCATCTCGACCGGTGAACGAGACGGGCTGGAACGAGAGAAAAGGAATACGTTTCGGGTTGTCTAGGGCGAAGCGCACCAACGACCCCACTTGCTCGTTGTTGATACCGTTGATGAGAGTGGTCACCGGTACGATGTCGACACCGTTGTTGTAGAGGTTCTCGATGGCCTGAAGCTTCACGTCGAAGAGGTTGCCGACGTGCCGGTGCGAGTTCGCGGCGTTTCCGATACCATCGAACTGGAGGTAGGCGTAGCGGAGTCCGGCCTCCGAAGCTTCTCTAGAAAACTGGGCACTCTTCGCGAACTCGATTCCGTTCGTCGCAGCCTGCGTAGCGATGTAGCCGACCTTTCGAGAGTAACGAACTGCATCGAGAAAATACGGAGATAGAGTCGGCTCTCCACCGGAGAACTGCACGGACATCTGCCGCTTCGGTTTGATGGACATAGCATTGTCCAAAATCTGCTTGATGTCGTCCCATGACAGCTCGTGGACGAACCCAACCTGGTTGGCGTCCATGAAGCAGGGATCGCACATCATGTTGCAGCGGTTGGTAAGGTCCAACGTCAGAATCGCGCCACGGCCGTGCTTGATGGTAGAGCTTCCGTGATCGTGCAAGTCGGCATCGTTGTGAGCCCGGATGTCACGACCCGGGAATGATTGTTCCAGGTGTCGGTAAAAATCGACATCGATGGACAAGACATCTTCGAAGTGCCCATGTTTCGGGCAGTCTTTGACCATCAAGATCTTACCGTCGCGTTCGATGATTTGAGCTTTGATCTCGCCGATCTTCTCTCTCTTCAGAACTTCGACTTCCGCTTCGCCGTTCAAGATCTTCTTGCGAGCCTCGGGGACGCATTTTGGACAAAGCGAATCAGTGGTCCGAGGCCAACCCAGGGTTGGCTTGGTTTTCTGCCACGATTTCTGCAGCGGCAGGTCCGACCACTTGGGAGTGAATGAAGCCTTGGGGTTGATCTTGTTGAGCTGTTCGTAGACGACCCAAGCCCCCCTTGCGACATAGGACACAGCTTTTTCGAAGTACTTGACCGGTTTATGCATAGCCTACCTTCCTAAAGTATGAGTCCGGTACTCAGCTCGGGCGATCAACAGCCCGTACCCCTCAAACCCTGAGTACACCTGCACCTTTAGCACCCACCGAGAATAGAGCCTAAATAGGTATACCCCTACAAAAAATCAATGAATTGGCCATTCCTGCATTGGGCTGGCAAATAGGGGATTGAACGGTACAGCGGTTTGTTATCGAAGATGTGGTTGTTTAAATTATTGATTTAAAATGGTTTGTTTGTATTCGGCGATTGGTTTGTGAAGTAAAAGCGAAAATGAGTAGAAATTGTCAATGGAGCGTGCTCCCTCCTTGAACTCCCATGTCAGTGCGTATGACGTTTTTGTTGACGTGGCGGTCGAGATCGATGACATAGGTTTCTTTGGATTCGATGAGCACCGGGGAGTGCGTGGCGGCCACAATGCGGAAATTCTTTTGGTCCACGAGCTCCATCAACATTTTGAGAATCCGTCGCTGGTTGGAAGGTGAAAGCGCCATTTCGGGCTCGTCAAGAAGTAAGACCGTTCCGTCGGGGAGATTGGGGAAGCTATCCCGAAACATGGCCAGCATCACTTGGCCGTGACTCGCCATCTGGAGCATCTCCTTCATTTGAGGCTGGTTGTCGAAAAATTCGAGCTGAAGGCGAGGATTGTGCTGCTCTGCATCGAAAAGAAAGACTTCTGTCGGTTGGTCTTTTTCGAAGTGGGTTTGGTAAACGAAGCCGTCCACCTCTTCGCCCTTCAGGGCGTGGGAGAGTGAGCTCAAAAGCGTCGACTTTCCAGAGCCGTTCTCACCTTGGAGCATGATCAAGGGATGAGATAGATCCACAACCATCGGCATATGGAACCCGAGGTTGACGAAAATCGGATGGGACAGAATTCTGAGATAGTTTTTCATGATTTTGCGTAACTCCTCTGCTGCCCGAAAAGGGCCACTTACAGCCCACACTCGGGAAGCCCCTATATCTTTAGCGCAAATCGAGGGCTCAGGAAAGTCGGTGATGCCGGCCTGTGCTAGGATGGTGCTCCGTCATCGCCAAAGCAACCGGCGGAAGTCATCGAAATTGTTCAGAGGTGGTTCCCATGAGCGTGACCGAAAAGAGTAGATTCGTATCTTTCTTAGAGAAACACAACCAGGAGATTTGGCAAGAGACATTGGAAAGTCTCTTGCCTTCCATTCATGAGGTCGACCGGATGGCCACGCGAATATGGTTCGCCTTTTGGCCTCTCGAGTTGAACGAGGCGCTTCGGGGTCAATTGGGTGCCCAGGAGATGGCGAGAATCATGGATCTGGAAGGACAGTGGCATCTCGAGAAGCAAATTGACTCCTCCGTTGGATTTCTTTACGGGGCGAAGTACTGGCTGAGTGTGAAAAGGGCCGTCCTTTCACATGCCGAGAGCACGGAGCAACCCGACGGGACACCGCTCGGCGAGCAGATACGCGGTGTGGCCCGAAAGGTCGCCGAGCAAGAGGGGATTGAAGAGTCCGTCGTTATAGGCATCACCGCGGTGGCCTTCGTGATGTTGCAGCAAGTGGGTATGGAAGAGCTGACGAGAGTTGCGGACCAGCCGGCGGAAGGTGGTTTGTACCGCCGCTCTCCCGACGAAGTCGCGAGACGGCGCAAGAAGAAAAAAGAAGCCGGATTCATAGCTCGTCTCCAAGGTGCAGGAAGAAAATACAAAATCGTGTGGGACGAGAAAAACGGGAAGACTTTCAAAGCTATCCACGGTGAAGATCTTGCTTCAGCGGCGGCCAAAGTCGACGGTGACTTCCGGTCTCTGGATTATCGGCGGCCTCAAGGCCCCGTCCCCGTCGAATGTCGTATTGGCTCCTGTGGGTACTGTTGGGTCGGCGTCATAGAGGGTAAGGAAAATCTGTCTGAGTTGACCGATTACGAGAAGAAGCGTCTTCAGTATTTCGGCTACGATCAGGCGGGTGATCACAGTGACAGGAACCCGCCCATTCGTCTAGCTTGTCAAACGCAGTGCCAAGGCGATGTCACTCTCGTCATTCCACCATGGAACGGAGAGCTCAAGCGCCGATTCGACAAGACGCGGGACAAGTTGGGTACGGTGTAGGTTACGCTGCACAAAAAGCAGTCGTAGGCCCGGCTGTGCCGGGCGATGTTGCTCGAGCAATCAGCAGTCCGGCATGTCTAATTGCCAGGCATAGCCTGGCCTAGCGCGCCTGGCAGCGTGCATGGTCAGAAGGGTGGAAGTCCCTTCCAAGCATACGCTCTCCGGCTTGAAACCGAAAGTAACTGCGTCGCTGCGAGGCGGGGTGGGGAGCAACTGGAGGTGAACGACCAGTCTGTACGATGAGGAACCCGTTTCGGCCGGGCCTGCTTGGCGAGCCTGCTAGGCAATGTGCGAAGCCCGGACCCGCTCTCAAGGGGTGGGAGGCCCGTCGCGTTGAGGGGTAGCGTGCAAAAGCGTCGGCGGGGGGCAAGCCTGGTGGCTGGGGACGGAATGGTCGGAAGGCCGTGCACGTGGACCAGGGAGACCTGTACGGTGTCAAGGGGGCGTTGAATGTCGTGAGACATGCAAGGCTACGCCGAGCAGGAGTCAGAGCGCCCGTAGTAGTGAGGAAGCGGGGTAATGCCCGTGGAG
>JAUVQL010000226.1 GCA_030598165.1 Acidobacteriota bacterium
AGAACTCACTGACTTCGGCTTTGATATCGTTCAAGACAATCCCTCTGAGGTCGGCTTGCACGGTCTGGAGATGACGTTTCGCTCGTTTGAGTAGCCCACGCCCGGCGCGACCTAGTTGATACACCAACAAAACCGAATCAACTTGAGAGGCGAGTACTGCTGCATCTGTGACAGGAAGCACGGGAGGGCTGTCGAAAAGGACTACGTCAAATTCTTCTGTAACCTCTCGAATGAACGACCGCATGGGCGCGGCTCCTAGCAACTCAGCTGGGTTCGGTGGAAGGGTTCCGCTGGTGATGAAGGACAGATTCTCGAGACCGGGTGTTCGTATGAGACTGTCCATGTCCAGTTTGCCCAAGAACACGTCCGCGAGTGAACGGAGAGCATTCCGCCATTCCAGCGTGCCGAGCAATATCTCTGTGAGACCCGGTTCTCGTGAAAGGCCAAAATACGTGTGGATGAGAGGACGTCTCAAGTCGCTTTCGACGACGAGTATTCGCTTACCACTTTGAGCCAGAGCTAACGCCAGATTTGCGACGGTCGTCGACTTTCCTTCTTCTAGTGTGGAGCTCGTCAGAAGAAAGCTCCGAGCGGGGCGGGCAAGTTTGGAGAACTCGAGATTGGTCCGCAACGAGCGGTAGGCCTCAGCGACAGGCGACTTGGGATGAAACTGAGCGACTAAGCCAGCATACGAGGACAGAGAATCTCTCGATAGGTGGGTGTTTTGAGAGGCCAGTGCGTCTAGTACGCCGTCGCGGTCGATGTGGGGAATGACGCCCAAGACGGGAACTTCGAGGTAGCTTTCAATCTCCTCAATCGTTGCAATGGAAGTGTCCATACTCTCGGCAACCAAGGCGAGGATGAAACCCAGCACAAGTCCGACGAGCGCTCCTAGTAAACCCTTGGATATCTTGCTGGAATGAATTTCCGGGACGGCCGCCGTGGCATACTCCACCACGCTGACTTCACGTATTTTTTCGGCTTCCCGGATGGACGCCTCTTCATGCTTGGTCTTGAGCAGGGTGTATGCGTCACTAGAGACCTGTTGGTCTCTCCTCAAGCGATTCAACTCGGCATCGTTATGAGGGATTCGCGCTAATTTGCCGTTGAGTTCGGCGATTCGTTCATCGAGCTCACCAATCGTCCCCCTGTACTCCCGGGAAAGGTTGGAGAGTAAGGTCTGAATCTTTCCTTCGAGGGCTTGGACCTCTGGGGATTGCTCCGTTTGGTAGACCAGTAACCGTTCCCTTTCGAGCTGTAGCTCGATGAGCTCGTCGTTGAAGCGTTTGAGGTTGGCGTCCCCTAGATCGGAACTGGAGATCCAATCGATAACTCCGGTGCCGGCTACCCGTCGTTGATCAAGTTGCTGGACTTGACGACGAAGACGCTTCATATACTGTTGCGCTTGCTCTTTTTCCTGCTGCAGTCGAGCGATTTCGTTATCCGAGAGTGACAGGTCGTCAATATTTTTCTCCATAAATGCTTGAAGACGATCCTCTGATACCTTCAATCGCATTTCAGCTCGATCGAGTTGCTGGGAGATGAAAGCTTTGGCGTCGATGACCTGTCGGTTTTTTTCTTGGAGACTCCACTGAGCGAATATGTCGGCCAAAGCATTTGCGATGACGCCTGCCTCCTCTCTAGTCGGTGCTTCAGCCGTGATTTGGACGATATTCGTTGCGCCGAATTGTTCTGCTGACACCCTTGCCTGAAGAGACGTCAGGTGAGAGACGTGCTCTGGATGTTTCAATATTTCCTTGAGCTCCAACTCTGCGGGGATCCTCTCGAGGTGTTGAGCGAGCTTGGCCATTAAGGGTAGGCTCGTCAAGATTTTCGTTTGTGTGGCTATGTTGTCTCCTGATGAGTATGTAAAAACTTGAAGGAGTAGGCCGGCCATTGTTGCGGACTGAGAAATTTTGATGCTGGACGTTGCCTTGAAGCTCACGGCCGGTGCCGGCGTGAGCATGTAAGTGAGAAGCGCTAGTACAAGGGGCGGCCCAATGAGGTAGTACCTGTGCTTTCGGAGGATTCGAATATAGTCTCGAACGTTCAAATCGTGCTGAGCCATGATACTAGATCACCTCGTCATTTTGAGAGCGCACTGGCGAGAACCGCGGTGGTGACAAGAATATTCAAGGGCTCGGCAAAGACTCTCATAACCTCGAAATAGGTGGCGAGTTTACGGCGACCCACGAAAATCAAGTCACCGTCTGCGAGCATGATGTTCTGGGAAAGATCGCCCTTTTTCATGGCTTCAAAGTTGGCAGCGAGGAGCTGCGGGTTTTCCAAATCACCGCGGACGACCACGATGTGGCTCTTGTGGGCATCTTTTGTGAATCCCCCCGCTTCAGCAATGATTTCGGCAATGGGGGCTTCGGCGGGAAGCTCCAGTAGTCCTTGCTTGGTTACTTCCCCAAACACGAAGAACTTGCGACTCGAGAGTGACAGGGGAGGAATGAAAACGAGATCTCCCTCGTCGACAATCGGGTTTTGTGAGTGGTCTCCATCGAAAATGGCCTTGGATAGGTTGCAGATCAGAGTCTCCCCGTTCCGGATGAGTTGGGTGTTATTGATGTCGGCTTTGTCAGTCATGCCGCCGTGCTCGGTGATGAAATCCAATAGTTGAATGCGCCCCGGGAGCGAGTATCTTCCCGGTCCCGAGCTCGGTCTTTGCGTGTTACGAATCTCGCCGAGTAACGTTGCCACGCGGGAGATCCGCTTCGTGATGACAACTTCGGCTGCCGGCTGGCGATAAGACACGCCAAGCCGCGAGACGATCTCTTTCCGTAATTGAAGAGAACTGAGTCCATCAACCTTGAGATTGGCTAGACCAATGAGCGGAAGAAAGATGACTCCGTCGGTCTGAACGGTTACTTCGTACTCCTTTGCCTCGACGCCGGTCCATATTCGGACGCGGATCTCGTCTCCCGAGCCAATTCGATACTCTGGGAAGCCGCTTGCCATAGTGTAGGCACGGGGCAGGTCTGTTCCTGACTGTGAATTTTGTTGGGCCTGCATTAACGGAGACAGGCATAGATAGATGGCAAAGATACTGCTTATTCGACGACAAAGGCTGTTGGTTCCCATCTTGTCTCCCAAATCGCTACGCTTTAGGAAGTTGGTCTTCGTAGAGTGGTTTGTTGATGAAAAGATAAGGACTCTTGGCCAGATCGACCTTCTTCTGTTGCTCTAGTCGTTCGCCGTCTGCATCCCACAAAATCTCGACGATGGGTCGCATCAAGTTCTTTGCATTCGTAGAACGAACGATTCCCGTTTCTCCTGTGTTGAGCTGAACCCAGCTCCCCGGCGGG
>JAUVQL010000239.1 GCA_030598165.1 Acidobacteriota bacterium
AGGCTTCCGTTTCCCGGGCACGAGAAAGCGTTTTGAGCTCCGGGCTCTTCCAAAGGATAAGCCGATGGTTGCGATAGAGGTATGCGGAAAATGATTTGCGCCAACGGTCATAGCTCTTGGCACGCATGGCGACAGCGGGAAGCTCCGCGTAGCCAGCTTGTGAGGGAGCGTCTTCCTGGAGGTCCTTTAGATCTTCTTCCCAAGGAGTTCCTTCATCCCAATCTAAGTCGGCCACGGCCATAGTGGATCCGGACAGAGGGACCATCATCGCGGTGTCTTCCCAGTGATCGACCTTGGCTCGGGCGCTAACGAAATGGAGCTTTGCGGAACCTAGAAGAGACGGATGAAGAGAGTCCCCGGAGTCTCCCTCATTGGGCAGGAAGAGCTCTCGTACATCCGAGGGCAGCGGCGGCTTCGGAGCGGATTCAATCGTGTCCTTAGCCCTCGCTTTAGCTGGACCTGTCGGCTTGGCCGGTTCGGGCACGCTCGTTTCTTTTCGCGGCGCCATGAGAGCCCCGATTTGATCTCTTGTGAGAGGACCTCGAAGGTAGGAAAGCGCCCAGCGTGTCTGAAATATCACCGGCTCGTCTTCGTGAACGTTGTGCATGAGAAAGACGCGTTTACCCAAGCTCGAGAGGCACTCGTCCAGCTCTTGTTTACTGAAGCCCGTGCCAGAAGAGGCACTTTCGAGCCCTTCGATGACGCGCGCCTTGTCCCTTTCGGTTTGCAGCCTTCCCAAGAACCACGTTCCTGTGTTGGAGAGTCCTTTGTAATCCAGATCGACGGGATTTTGGGTGGCCAAAACCACGCCAAGTCCGTAAGCCCTGGCCTGTTTGAGCAACGTCAACATTGGGAGCTTCGACGGCGGTGATAGTGTGGGGGGGAAGAATCCGAAGATCTCGTCCATGTACAAGAGGGCCCGAAGACTGCCGGTCCCGGTAAGTGTCCGCATCCAAGCCACCACTTCGTTCAAGAGCAAAGTAACGAAGAACATTCTTTCCGCATCCGACAGATGAGCTATTGAAAAAATTGCGAGTCGGGGCCGTCCCTCGTTGGTGTAAAGCAAGCGTTGGATATCGAGAGGCTCACCTTTCGTCCAGGCCTTAAACGCCGCTGACGCTAGTAGATTGTTGAGCTCGATTGCGAGAGCAAATCGGTCCTTGGACGGAAAGAAGGATTCGATATCCATGACACCCAATTTCTCGAACGGTGGTGATTGGATCTCTCCTATCAACGTGGCGATATCCAGATCATTGCCCTCTTCCCATGCGTGGCTCAAGATGTTCGAGATCAGGATGTGCTCGCGACTCCGAATGGGATCCGCCTTCAAACCAACGAGGCCGAGCAAGCCTGAGACGGCCGTGAGGAGTCGTTCCCTAAGTGCGTCGGGATCTCGAGTGATTGCTTCGGGCGGAGCGGAGAAGGAGCGTAATAGATTCAGAGGTAGACCGGCCTCGCTTCCTGGTGTGTAAACAGCGATATCCGCCGATTTTCGAAGGCGAGTGATTCTTTCCCTTTTCTGCCCCCACTTTTGGAGTCCCTTTTTCCAGGTCTCTGCTGTCCGGGAGGAGAGCTCATCAGGTGTGAGACCTTCTCTTGCTGCCTCACTTTCGTCGATCCAGGGACGGAATTCCTCGGGACGGAGCTTTGGGAAACTCAGGAGCAGATTGGCCATGTCTCCTTTGGGATCGATGATGAGCGCCGGGATCCCATCGATGGCCGCTTCCTCGAGCAGCACGACGGAGAGACCTGTTTTTCCACTACCGGTCATACCGACGATTAGAGCGTGGGTGGTTAGGTCCTTGGCGTCATAGAGAAGGGGATCCTTGCGAAGCTCTTGGTTGTCCTGGTCGTAACGTCGTCCAAGGTAAAAGGCGCCGAGCTTTTCGAAATCCGCCATGAATCGTCCCCGAAGAAAAAATAACAGAACGATAATAAGGCAGTACTTGCACAAAGCAAAAAGGGGGACGGTCCCTACTTGGACTGTCCCCCCCTAAGTTGAGTTGTTGAAACTAGCGCGTCTACTCTTGAGGCGGAATCCGAAGGACTTGACCCGGATAAATGAGATCGGGGTCCTTCAACATGGGCTTATTCGCCTCGAAGATGGCCGGGTACTTCATGGCGTCACCGTAGAACTCCTTGGCGATCTTGGAGAGCGAATCACCCTTCACGACCGTATAGTACTTAGCCGCGGGCTCGGGCTTCTCGACGTCTATGCGATCGTCGACGCGAGCGATGCCTTCGATGTTGCCCGCGGCCAAGACGACCTTCTCTCGGATCTCCTGCGAAGTTGTCTTTCCAGAAATGATAGCCACGTCCTCTTTGACCTCGACTTTCAAATTCTCAACTTCGAGGCCAAGCTTGATGATCGAGTTTTGGATAAGGGCCGCCTTTTCCTCTGGGGACGGTCCGCCGCCACCAAATAGTTTCGCTCCGGCATTCATTACGAAATCAACTAATCCCATTTACTTACCTCCTAAGATTTGTATTCATTATCGTTTGGTACTTTGTGATGAAGTCAACTATTTCTTGAATAAGCTACCGAGTAAGCTCGACCCGATCTTGACGACGTCGTCGATGACTTGACCGTCGTCATTCGTGTCGAGGAGATTCCCGAGAGCGCTCATGGCATCGGGTTGTTCCTTCTCGGCGCGGCGACGTTCGTTGGTGAGAAAGCCCGAAAGACCGCCCGCGTCGAGCCCTTGCTGTTTCTGCATCTTTCCCAGCACACCCATCACGATGGGTGCCAGCATCGGGAGGAGTTTGGCGATGCTTCCCAGGTCGAGACCGCTTGCTCGGCTGAGACCATTTTCCACGGATCCGCGTTTTCCGCCGAGAATATGTCCCAGGATGGAGTCACCGGGACCGGAAGATGCTCCTCCCAGGAAGCCGGCGAGGTTGTCCAAAATGCCACCGTCATGGTCGCGTTGAAGTGCGTTTAAAAGCGAGTCGGCGCCCCCGGGTTGGTCGGTGTTGCGGTCCATGGCACCAAGAAGAATCGGCAAAGCGGCGGAAATCGCACTAGCCGTCGAGCCTTCGTCGGCTCCGATTTGACGACTGATTGACTGGAGGGTCCCACCGCCCATCGCCTGCGCTAGTAAACTTGTTAAATCTGCCATTGGAAATAACTCC
>JAUVQL010000071.1 GCA_030598165.1 Acidobacteriota bacterium
ATAATCTTCCCTATGACGGCTGCATCTGTTGCGATTCGTCCATCAAGAACCTCGAGGACTGGAATTGCGGTGAGTACGCTCCAGTTCGTTCGTCTCTCAAATAAATCAAAAGCTTCTTCTTTTCCCCCCAACTTCATTAGCGCCGCTACAGCAGCGGAGGCCACATTGGGCTCGTCGGAGAGCGCTTTTTCTCGAAGTAGTGGGTGCGTCTTCTCCAATCCCATCCGCCCGAGGGCCAAGGCGCTTACTGCGGCGGCCAAAGGCTCGTCCCCGTCGACGGCTCGCAGAAGCGCCGCGGCCCGGCTCTTTGAGCCTCGCCATCCCAATGCCGCCAAGGACCTCAGGCGGGCCGCATCGGTCGGACTACCACCCGCCGTCTCGCGGGGGGCAGCAAAGTCGGAAAGAGTTTTGCTCACCCATTCCTCGTGTAGCGTTCCCTCCGGCATGTGAGACAACAAACGCGCTACCACGAGGCTTCGACTTCGCTCCGCCCAAAACAACAACTCTCCGAGCTTCCACTTTTCTCGAGAACCGGCAAAAGTGCGCTCCAAAACGGTTTGATAAAGTGGGAAGGAGATGGGCGCTACCTGCGGCGATGCCGGCGGAGAAAAATCCCGCAAACGCGGATCGTCAGTGGACCGCGCTGCTTCACTCAAGATTTTTCCCCATGTTTCCGTCTCTTCGAAGTAATGCGTCAGCGCCTCTCGAATCACGGAGATGTCTCCGCGCCGTGCCAAGACAAGCCGAGAAATGGAGGCAGGCGAGCTCGCGGGCGGCAATTGTTCGAGCATCTCTCGCGCTCGGTCCTCGGCAAGGTCAGGCTCCAGCTTCTCGATCCCAAGAAGCGTCTCGACGAGCTCTTCATCCAGTTCGCGAGGGGCAATCCGACCGACCGACTGCCGTAACTCGAGTCGGAGCCGCCAGGCTTCGTCGAGTTTCTCCAAGGCGATTACATCGTGAATAGCGGAAAGGTCACGGATTTGTTCGCGGGTAAGGGGCTCTCGAGCCAAGTGCAGCGTGGCTTCGCGACGCGTTTCGTCTTCCACTTTCTCGAGAGGAGAAGCGGTGGCCGATGCTCGAACAGCTGCAAGCATCAAAACGAGAATCATCCCCATTGGCTTCGCCATGGATATCAAGCTAACGGCATCTTCTTTTGGCCGGACCCCAAAGGCACATATTATCGGCTAAGCGGCGTCTTCGCGCAGAATCTTGGCAAGGAACTTACCCGTGTAAGAGGAAGAAACAGCAGCCACCTCTTCCGGCGTTCCGGAAGCGACGATACCCCCTCCTTTTTCCCCACCTTCCGGCCCGAGGTCTATGAGGTAGTCCGCCATTTTGATGACGTCGGGGTTGTGCTCGATCACCACGACCGTATTCCCTTGGTCCACGAGACGGTTGAGCACGTTCAACAGGCGAGCGATATCGTCGAAATGAAGTCCCGTCGTCGGTTCGTCCAGAATGTAGAGCGTTCGGCCGGTGGAGCGTTTTGCAAGCTCTCGGGATAGCTTGACACGTTGCGCCTCGCCTCCAGAGAGAGTCGGTGAGCTCTGACCGAGCTTGATGTAGCCCAGCCCGACTTCGATGAGCGTCTCAAGAATGCGGCGGATTTTGGGATGGTTCTCGAAGAGAGTCGCTCCTTCGGAAACGGTGAGGTTCAACACGTCTGCTATCGAAAGATTCTTATAACGAACTTGAAGCGTTGCTTCGTTGAACCGACGTCCCTTACAAACTTCACAGGGAACGTAGACATCGGCCAGGAAATGCATCTCTACACGAATGACGCCATCACCCTGACAATGTTCGCAACGGCCTCCCTTGACGTTGAAGGAGAACCGACCGGGGCTGTAGCCATGGATGCGTGCTTCGGGGAGCGTCGCAAAGAATTTGCGGATCTCGTCGAAGACCTTGGTGTAGGTCGCCGGATTCGATCGTGGCGTGCGACCGATGGGTGACTGATCGATATCGATGACCTTGTCGAGGTGCTCGACGCCTCGAATCGACCGATGAGCCCCCACGTGTTTTTCCGAACGCTGCAAGGTGCGCGCCAAGGCCGGATACAAAATGTGGTTGATTAAGCTGCTCTTGCCAGCTCCCGAAACACCCGTAATGCCAACGAGCAGGCCGAGGGGGATCTGTACATCGATGTTTTTGAGATTGTTCTCCTGCGCACCAACGACCTCTATGTGACGTCCGGAAGGCCGACGCCTCTTTTGGGGAATGGGGATGGAGAGCTTCCCAGACAGATACTTTCCGGTGATCGAGTGGGCATTCGACATGACCTCTTCGGGTGTACCGGTCGCCACGATCTCACCGCCATGCACACCGGCTCCGGGACCAAAGTCGAGCAAGTGATCCGCCGCCTCGATGGTATCTCGATCGTGTTCCACCACGACGACACTGTTGCCCACATCTCGCAGCCGTCGGAGCGCTTCGATGAGCTTGGAATTGTCGCGGGGATGAAGCCCAATCGAAGGCTCGTCGAGGATGTAGACGACACCGGTGAGCTCAGAGCCGATTTGGCTGGCCAGTCGGATCCGCTGTGACTCACCGCCCGAAAGGGATGGTGCCAACCGATCGAGCGAGAGATACCCCAGCCCTACGTCCCGCAGGAACCGGAGCCGGCTGACGATCTCCTTCATAAGCTCCGCACCGATCAACACTTCCGTCCCGGAAAGGCGCACCGTCGTCGCGAACAAGAAAGCCTCGTCGATGGTCATGCCGGACAGTTCGGCAATACTCTTGCCTCCAATTTGTACCGACAAAGCTTCGGCGCGAAGACGTGTGCCGCCGCATGCGGAACAGTCTCTCTCGGACAGGTACTTCGCGTAGTACCGACGCATCCTCTCCGAGCGGGTCTCTTTCATCCGCCGCATCATGGCAGGCATGAGTCCCTCGAAACGCAGCTTGATGTTTCCGTGTCCCGAGCTTCCCGACCATTTCACGTTGAACTTCTGGTCTCCCGCCCCATACAAGATGGGTTGTTTTTCTTTCTTCGTGAGCTTCGACCAAGGCTTGTCGAGATCGATATGGAAGGTCTTTGCCACCGCCCGGAGAATGTCCGTGGACCACCCTGTCTTTTCACCCACCAAGCCCAGGGGCTTAATCGCTCCTTGGTTGATGGCAAGAGACTTGTCGGGCACCATGAGCTCTATATCCATCTCCGCTCGGGTCCCCAACCCATTACACTCGCGGCACATGCCTTGAGGCGAGTTGAACGAAAAAAGCTGAGGCGTGAGGTCGGGAAAACTGATTCCGCAGTAGTGACAGGCCCGGTGCTCGGAAAAAAGTATGTCGTCTCGGCCTTCCACCCCCAAAATGAGGATGCCCTCACCGCTTCGGAGCGCGGTTTCAACGGAGTCTGCGAGACGGGTGGCGGGTCCCGACTTGGCGGGCTTGGCGACCAGGCGATCGACGACCAGCTCCAGCGAGTGTTTCTTTCTCTTGTCGAGATTGATGTCGTCTTCGAGCGAACGAACCTCTCCGTCGACGCGAATGCGCGTGAAGCCGCTTCGGCGCGCGGTGTCGATGATGTCGCGGTGCTCCCCTTTTCGCTCCGAGACGAGCGGCGCCATGATTTGAAAGCGAGTACCTTCCGGGAGTTTTCCAATCTCCGCCACGATTTGCTGAGACGATTGTTCCGCGACCTCTCGTCCGCAACGGTAGCATTTGAGCTTGCCGATGCGGGCAAAAAGCACGCGCAAGTAGTCGTATATCTCCGTGGTCGTTCCGACGGTGGAGCGGGGATTGTGACTCGATGACTTCTGATCGACGGATATGGTAGGGGAGAGACCCCGAATGGTGTCGTAAACGGGCTTGTCCATCTGGCCCAGAAACTGACGGGCGTAGCTGGATAACGACTCTACGTAACGACGCTGTCCCTCGGCATAGAGCGTGTCGAAGGCAAGAGAGGATTTACCCGAGCCCGAAACGCCGGTGAAGACGACGAGTTTCTTCTTGGGAATCTCGGCAGTGATGTTCTTGAGATTGTGTTGGCGGGCCCCTTTGACCACCAGCCAATCAGGTTCCATTAGATCTATTACCCTGAACGTAGTGTAGAACTGAGGTGACCGGTCACCGGTGACTGCGGCGACGGCGCGTTTAGTGTTTGATGAAGCAGCACAAGGCGCCGCTAGACTCTACTCCCACTCCGGCTTGACGGCAAAGAAGAAGCTTTCTCTACCGCGCTCGACGAACAAAACCACTTCCTCGGGCTCTTCCATGCGTATCTCTTCGACCACTTTGCGGAAGGACTCGAGATCGTCCACCTCCCTCTCGTCGATTTTGACGAGGAGATCTCCGCGGACCACACGATTGGGATTGGTGCGCACTGCAACGGGAGCCTTTTGAACGACCACGCCTTTCTTGTCGGGCTCGTAGTAACGAGTCGCAAGATAATCGTAGGTCACCTCACGGACCGTAATGTCGAGCTCTTCCACTTCTACGGTCTCGGCCTCCCGCCGCGTCTTGGGGGCGGAAGCCAACTTCGCAACTGCGGTCCCGGGTTTGCCTTCGTGCAGATAGCCGAACCGTACATCGGACCCCGCACCCACACGCAAGAGCTTTTCCGCAAAGGCTCCTAGATCTTCTTCCCGACTCACCTCGATGGGACTTCCCTGAAACTCCACGAGTATGTCACCAACTTCGAGACCGGCCGCTTCCGCCGGTGAGCCCCGGTAGACATATCCAACGATGATTCCGGAATCCGCACCTAGTTTCATGTGAGCGGCGAGCTCTGGAGTCAAGACCTGCATCTCCACACCCAGCCAGCCACGACGTACTTCGTTCGCCTCCGGCGGGCTTGCCGTCGCGTTGGCAAGGAGGGACGCCGGTCGTGCGAATCCGCGTCCCACACTCTTGGGCAAACCACGGATCATGGCAATGAGGCTCAGTGGATTTCTGAAATTCCCTTGAGGCGTGGGAACCATGAGGGCGTCGAGCATTCCCAAGGGACGGCCATCGAGGTCACAGACCAACGAGCCGACGGGGTCGGAAGATCCGGTAGCAACCAGAAATCCATCTTGAGGCTTGGTGACGACCGATTGAACCCTGGTGAGCTCGACCGCCAAGTTTGGCCCTAGAGGCTCGGGAAGGCGACTCAAAACGGCCACTTCTTGCCCAATACTGGCTTCATGTCCTCCCCCGAAGTCCACCGGTTTGAAGGTACGACCTTCCGTGTCGATGCGAAGAAAAGCCACGTCCGTATCCGTATCCCGCCCAAGGAGAGTCGCCGAATACTCCTCACCATCCACACGGACGCGAAGCTCTCGAATCTCGGCATCCGCACGAGTCACAGATGCAGGGAACCGAATACCAATGCCGTGTGGCACCTCGTTGAAAGGCTCGAAGATAACGGCGCTCACCAAAACAACGCCATCTTCAGAAACGACGACGCCGGTCGTGGTCAACTCGCTCTCTCGTGGTGGATCGGCCGTCGAGAATTGCACTTGCTGCGTGTAGCGAACCTGCACCAGGCTTTGCCGATACTGCTGCTCCAATCGAGCAAGTTTATTGGAGGTCGTGTCCTCCGAAGGTGCTCCCAGTGCGGCAAGAAGAGTCAAACTGGCCAAAAACACATTACTCATAGATATCCTCGACAAAAACCAATCGGCGCGAGTGCCGGCGCATGACGGTCAAAAGAACTTCGTTCGCCTTCGCCCCATCCGAACGGTCGTAGATTTCCTTGAGAGTCTCGAGCCCGTCGACGGGCTCACCTTCTATGGCAATCACCCGATCGCCCGGAAATAGCCGCGCTCGAAATGCGGGGCCGTTGGGCTTGACACCAACCACGAGG
>JAUVQL010000122.1 GCA_030598165.1 Acidobacteriota bacterium
AATGGTCCCGCTGCCTTCGATGGATTCACACGCGTTGAGCAAGAGCGTCATGAATGCTTGATTGAGCACGTTGGGATAGCATTCGATCTTGGGTAGCTCAGCGAAGTTCTTCTCGACCCGGATGCGATCTCCCCACGTGGGCATGAGCAGGTCTAACGTGCTCTCGAGCCCCTGGTGGACGTCGGCAATTTGGAACTCCGCTTGGTCCAGCCGCGAGAAATCCTTCAGACGAGTGACGATCGTGGCAATGCGTTGCCCCGCTCGACCCGTCGTATCGGCATTCCGCTTGATGGTCTCGAAGAGGTGAGAGAGCGTCTTGCTCTCTTTGACGTCCTCGATGCTTCGGGACTGTTCGAGCTCGGAAGCGATTTTCTCGAGGGCACGCACCGAGAGGTCCGTGCCGCTGTTGATGACGCCCACCGGGGTATTGATCTCGTGCGCCACTCCGGCGACCAGCTTCCCGAGCGCCGCCATTTTCTCTGACTGGATGAGCTGGGCCTGTGCCTGTTTCAGTTTCTCCAAAGCCTCAGCAAGCTCCACATTTCTTAGCCTTTGGATCTCGGCTTCTCTTTCCGCGTTTTCCACTTCGTGTCGGATCTGCAGATTCCTCACCTTGGTGCTGGTCTCGTCACTCAGCACGTTCTCTTTGACCTGCTGGAAAAGGCGCTGGTGCTGAAGAGCCCGTTGGTGATCGCCAACCATTTCGTAGAGATGGGAGAGGGCTTCGTGGGCCTGGTGGAGCTTGGGCTTCGTCTGAGCTTCCGTAGCCAGTTGTACGGCTCGATTCAAGTGCTCGAGGGCTTTATCGAAATCTCCGCTCTGATGGTAAAGCTTGCCCAGGTTGAGTAGCGTCGTAATCTCGGCGGGACGATGCCCGCAGCGACGCCGCATCTCGAGAGCTCGACTCAGGAACTCCAGGCCGCGCGGGACGTCCCCTTGCGCCTGGTAGGTCATACCAATATCGTTCAACGCTAGCGCCTCGTTAAACTCGGTGCGAGCTTCTCGGTAGAGCTTCAAGCTCTCGAAGTGCTGTTCCCGTGCGGCCTCGTACCTGCCTTGACGCTGACAAATCATTCCAAGACCGCTCAAAGCTCGCCCTTCTCCCACCTTGTATCCGGCCTTCCTGAACAGGTCGAAGCTCCGTGCGCAAAGCCCGATGGCCGTTCCGGAATCCCCGATGGCCCCATAAACGCCGCCCAAGGCCGTGTAGGCCCAGCCCTCGTCGGTCAAAGAGCCGGCTTCTTGGCAGAACTTGATGCTGCGATGCAAACCGTCAATGGCTCCCTCGTAATCTCCCAGGCTCCAGTGGACCAGACCCTCAGCGAGGAGGACGTTGGCCATCCAACCGGCGTTGCCGGTGCCCTCGAGCGTTACGAAAGCCTCTCGGCACTCGCTCAGTGCGGTTTCGTATTCGCCGATGAAGAAGTGGTACATCGCCTGACTGATCCGAGCGCATGCGGCGCCCTTGGCATAGGAAAGATCGCGAGCCAGCTCCATCGCTTCCCGGGCCTGTATTTCGGCCCGTCTATAGTCAATAGGGACGAGCTCCCATGCCAATTGACTGAGCAGGTCCACGCGGCGCGTCGACCGGGCTTCGCCTTCTCCGAGGGCGGCCAGACGAGCTTGGATCTCGCTGATTTTTTTAGACATCTTTTAACGCCGAAATCCCGCACCAGACGAGAGCATTCGATGACATGCGAACGATAGGGGACGGAAGTAACTCCGGCTCGGTGGGGGCTGCGGCTCCAGTAAATCACGCACCAGTTCGTGTCGGCAACGTGGATCAGGTTGGTTGTGAGTGCAGATGGACGTAAAAGGTAGCCCCGCCGCCAGGATCGTCCTCCGCTGAGATTCGGCCCCCATAACCCTCCACTATAGCTTTAGCTATGGCAAGCCCCAAGCCGACGTGCTTTGTCTTGGCCGGCGAGGCCGACTTCCCATCGTCGGGTCTGTACGTAAAGAACCGAGAAAAGATCCTGTGCTCGTGCTCGCGCGGGATCCCTGGTCCTTGATCGTGGATGGTAACGATGGCCGTCCCATCGTCCGTCTGGAGACGGACATCAATCGTACCTCCGGGGGGCGAGAAACTTACGGCGTTTTCCAGGATGTTCTCAAAGACCTGTACTAAACGCTCCGGAACTGCCTGCACAACCACATCCTTATCAGGAAATGCGAAGGCGAACTGAATCTCACGCCCGGCACGGGACTTTACACCTTCTACGGTACCCTTCAACAGCTCCTTTAAACCGATGGGAGAGACTTGCTCTTCTGCGAGACGAGCGTCGATGAGCGTAATCTCCTTGACGGTGGAAAGGAGCTTTTCCAGGCGGGCGATCTCCGATTGTGCAACGTCGAGAAAACGCCGGCGCTCCTTAGGGTCATTGACCTCGGCGAGCAGTTCCGTAGCATTGCGGATGGATGCAAGAGGATTCTTGAACTCGTGGGAGACGTCCGCAGCGAAGGACTCGATGAAGCCGATCTTATCTTCGAGCCGACTCGATAGCTCTTCGAGAGAGCGGGCAAGGTCGCCAATCTCATCTAAACGATTGGAGCCAGCGAACCTTCCTTTGAGTCGACCACGGCGATCGAGAAGTGAAGCCGCTTCGCCACGGAGCCGTCTCAGAGGACGAGCTATGGTTTGAGAGACAACCAAGCTCAAAAGGACCGCCACAACAACGGAAGCCAGAACGACTTTGAAGATACCGAGACGAACCTCGTCCAGGCTGGTGTGAATGTCAGCGGTCGACTGTGAGACGAGAACAGCACCAACGACGTCGCCACCGTTCCTGATCGGGATAGCACTATACAGAGTCACGGAACGCTGATCCTCGATGAGTCGAGTCGCCGCCCCGTAACGTCCCGCGAGTGCGTCTCGGACTTCCTTTCCCAACAGGGGCTTGGCCGCTGAATAGTACACTGTTGGAACTTCACTCGATCCTGACCGTTCGAAAAAAGGCGTCAAGAGACGATAAGCACCCGCCCCAAATTGATAGAGCCAGTTCTCCCGAGTGCTCCTCGCGGGAGTCGCCGCGGCATCCGAAGGCTCTCGCCTCGGACCGAGGAGACTCGAGTCCGCCAATAACCACCCTTTTTCGTCGACGACACGGAGCCGCGCGGAGCTCCGCTGTCGGAGCCGAAGCAATATCTCCTCGGCCTTTTTGGAATCTCCTTGCTCGGAAAGAGCAGCCGCCAAGAGCCGCCCTTGCTGTACCATCGCTTGTTCCTGGGCACGTAGCATTTGGTTCTCGTGGACGTCGAGATACAGGATTCCGGTGACGGGAAGAAAAACGAGCAGAGTATTGAATGCCAGAAGGCGAACGGAGATTTTCGAAAAGAGCTTTCTCATTCCGGTTCTCGAAAACGATACCCGAGTCCGTAGACGGACTCGATAGCTTCGAACGCCGGCTCGACAATGGTGAGCTTGGCTCTGAGACGCTTGATATGACTGTCGATCGTGCGCTCACTTACGAAAGCGTCATTCGGGTAGCTTTCTTCCATGAGCTGTGACCGGCTCTTGACATGTCCTGGATTACGAATGAGGGCGTGAAGGATCATAAACTCTGTGACCGTGAGCGGCACGATTTCACCGCCGTAAGTGAGCTGATAGCGCTGCAAATCCAGGCAAAAGGACCCGGCTGAGATCGTCTGTCCTTCCTCGGGCGTTTGCTCGCTTCGATGCATCAAATCGAGTCGTCGAAAAAGGACCTTGATCCGCGCGGTGAGCTCGCGAATGGAGAAAGGCTTGCAGAGATAATCATCGGCGCCCAGCTCGAGTCCTAAAACCCGGTCGAGCTCTTCGTCTTTGGACGTCAAGAAAATGATGGGAAGGATCTCGGATAGACCGCGGAGCTTACGACAGAGCTCGAGTCCATCCATTCGAGGTAGAACGATGTCGAGTACCGCAACGTCAGGGAGCTTGGATTGGAAGGACTGCCATGCTTCCAAACCATCCGCGAATGTTTCGACTTGGTAGCCTTCACGCTCCAGAGCGAAGCCTACTGTTTCGCGAATACTGTCCTCGTCCTCCACCACGGCAATTCTTCCCGCAGTATGGAACCCCATAAGAACAAAGGTAACCTAGGCTCTTGGTTAGGACAAATCCCTCGTCGCCATATTTTCGCCACAATTCATCACTAATCTTCCTCATTCTCGCCCTCCTCACGCCGCACCCTTTTGCTTTAATCGAGTTAGAGGAGGTGGAAGATGAGATCGAATGTCGCATGGTTCATGATTGCAGCGTTCCTGTTCTTGCCGGCAGTCCTTGCTAATGAGTTGGATGAATCCGAATCTCCAATTGCGCTCCACGAGTCCACCGCAGGGAGTCTTCTTTTTAGAACCGATCATCCCGGCGCCTTTCTTCCTGCGCCAACACTCCACACCGATGTGAAACTCAAAATCTCGGGCCTGATCGCCCGGGCTCAGGTGCGACAGAAGTTTCACAATCCGCTGGATTTTTGGGTGGAAGGCGTTTACGTATTTCCTCTTCCGGAGAATGCAGCCGTTGACCGTATGAGGATGCGGATCGGCGAACGCGTCATCGAGGGGCAGATCCAGGAACGTGAACAAGCCAAGAAGACCTATGAAAAAGCCAAGAGCGAAGGGCGGAAAGCGTCACTCTTGGAGCAGGAGCGCCCCAACATTTTCACGACCTCCATCGCCAACATTGGCCCCAACGAGACCATCGAGATCGAGATCGAATACCAACAAGACCTCCACTACGAGAAAGGGCGTTTTGGCTTGCGTTTCCCCATGGTGGTGGGGCCGCGTTACATCCCTGGAACGGAAGAGATTTCGGGATTCGACGGAACGGGTTGGGGTATCAACACAACCGAGGTGCCGGACGC
>JAUVQL010000175.1 GCA_030598165.1 Acidobacteriota bacterium
CGTGCCCTCTGACTGTCAATGGGTCGCATATACCAAGAGAGAGGATCCTGGTAGTCCGTCATGACTCAGAAGCCTGAACTTCTCGTTCGCCCACTACATGGGGAGCCCTTCCGCTTCCCCATCGACAAGCCGGTCATTACCATCGGCCGCTCCAAACGTAATGATCTCGTACTTGCCGACCAGTGGCTTTCTCGCCACCACGCCGAGATCCGCGATGCAAATGGAGACTTCGCCATCCACGACTTGGACTCTCGCAATGGCACATTGGTCAACGGCGCGAGAATCAACACTCAAATATCGCTACAAAACGGCGACATCATTACGTTGGGCGATCAGTCCCTTACATTCATGATGGAAGCCTCAGGGAGCGTCATCCTCTCCGAGAGTCCCAGCGACCTCGATATGGAAGGCACCGTTGTCGTTTCCACCGAGCAACTCTTGGCCGCAACTCGTGGTCAAGAGGAAACGTGGGACAACCTCGGTAGCCCAGGAGCAAGACCTCCAGCAACGGCACTACAGGAAGATCCCGCCCGGATCCTCAAACAGAATCAAATCCTGACAGCACTCAGTCAGGCAAGCATGGCGCTCATCAGTGATCGTCCGGTCACGGAGCTCATGGAGTTCATCCTCGAGCTCGCGTTCCGGGTCGTCAAAGCGGAGCGGGGATTCCTCATGCTCACGACTGTCGAGGGCAACGGCGACAGCGCCGTCGACACCCTCGAAGTCAAGGCAGTACGCTCCAGCTCGGACGAAGACCTGGACGCGGAAGGGATCACCTTCAGCCGCTCCATCGCCGAAAAGGTCATCAGCGAAAAAGTCTCTATCCTCACCAGTAATGCCATGACAGACCCTCGGTTTCGCTCGCAAGATTCGATCGTCGCCGTTGGGATCCGCTCAGCTATGTGTGTGCCGCTCTGGAACAACAAAATCGTCACCGGATTGATTTATGTCGACAGCCGGATTCATGACAACGTCTTCAACCAAGACGACCTTTCCTTATTGACGTCTCTCGCCAATGTGGCAGCCATCAAGCTCGAGAACGCCAAGCTCGTCCAAGACATGATCGATAAGAAACGCATCGAGCACGAACTGGAGCAAGCTCGTCGTATCCAGAAAGAAGCTCTCCCAGATTTGGCGCCCGATCTCGAAGGTTGGGACATATTTGGGACGAACACTCCCTGTTACACCGTCGGGGGCGACTACTACGACTTCGTCACCCGACCCGGAGGAAATCTGGCCTTTGCATTGGGAGATGTTTCGGGTAAGGGCATTCCCGCCGCTATGATGATGATGGTCCTCAGGGCCACCGTGAACTCCTCCACCCAGCAAAACGACAGTGTAGACACCATCATTGCCCACACCAACCGAGTCATGTTCCACAACTCCCCCGGACAATCCTACGTCACCTTCTTTCTAGGTGACTTGAACTCCGAATCCGGAGAATTGAGCTACGTCAACGCCGGCCATATCCCTCCGATCCTTTACCGAGCGGCCTCAGGGACGCACGAACGGCTCGAGGTAGGCGGCACCGTAGTCGGTCTCTTCGACGACATGGTGTACGAAGAAGGCCGGACTCGAGTAGAACCCGGCGACATCCTCGTCGTATTTACGGATGGCATCAGCGAAGCCTGGGGGGAGGATGACGAAGAGTTCGGCGAGGAGAGAATAGCGGACCTCATCAAGAAACATGCTTCGCTCAACGCCAAGGAGCTCATCGACATGCTACAGCAAGAGGTCGATCAATACACAGGGGGAAGTCGACCCAGCGACGACTGCACGCTCGTCGTAGTCAAACGGACCTGATTTGTCCCCTGTTCGGATTTTGCACGAATTGTCGAGGCGGGGTAGAATTTGCGTTTTCTCATCGGCAACTTTACCAGACCAGATTATAAAAAATAGGTTTTACCACTTTCCCCAAAAACAAGGAACGAGGGCGACATGGTCCAGAGGCAAGGTAGCACCACTGAAAGAGCGACATTACAGAAGGAAGTCAACAAGCTCTTCGAGCAACTGGCTCACTTCGAACGGACCGGAGCGGAACTCGGCTTGGGCGAGTGGTTTCCCAGCATCGATGTTTTCGAGACCAAGGACAATCTCCTCGTCAAGATCGAAGCCCCAGGTATGAACAAGAATGACCTGTCTCTCGTGTGCCACGGCCACAAGCTTGTTGTAACCGGAGAGAAGAAGCAACCCAAAGAAGACAAGCGGATCGCGAGCCACATCTGCATCGAGCGGAGTTACGGCAATTTCGAAAGGACGATCTACATCGATCAAGCAATACAAATGAAAAAGGTCACCGCAACGCTCGGCCATGGAGTGCTTACGGTTACGATGCCAAAACTCAAGGATCGGCGTGGCAGCGAGCTCCGGCTGCCCATCAAGGAGATCGAATAACCGACGAAAAAAGGTGACAAAGGCACGGGCACTGTCCTAGAATCCTTCGCTAATCAGGAATCCAAATGCTCGGAGTCTGAAAGCTACCATCATGGAAATCGAAGAACGCAATGAAAGCCCGGAGCAAGTTCAAATACCGGACGTCATACCTGTTCTCCCCCTAAGGGACATAGTCATCTTCCCCTTTATGATCGTACCCCTATATGTCAGTCGGGACATATCGATCAAAGCGGTCGATTCCGCTCTCGCAGAAAATCGCATGATTCTTCTCTTGGCGCAAAAGGACCAGGACAAAGAAGAACCGGGGTCCGAGGATCTGTACCGAATGGGTACCGTAGCGGTCATCATGCGGATGCTCAAATTGCCGGACGGTCGCATCCGGGTGCTTGTACAGGGAATGAACCGAGCAGTTGTAGAGGAGTACAAGCAAACCAGTCCTTTCTACCAAGTCTCCCTCAACCCGGTCCCGGAAGCTGAATGGGAATCAGACTCTCTGGAGCTCGAGGCGTTGATGCGTAACGTCAAGGACGCACTCGAGAAATCGGCTAACTTGGGCAAAGCCATCTCTCCCGAGGTCATGGTGATTGCGGCCAATTTGGAGGACCCCGGGCGCCTGGCCGACCTGGCCATATCCAACTTGGATCTGAAGGTCGAGGCGGCCCAAGACATCCTAGGCACGATCGATCCCGTCGAGCGACTTCACAAGGTCCACGAGCTCATGACCAAAGAGCTCGAAGTCTTGACGATACAGCACCAGATCAGCTCTCAAGCAAAAGGCGAGATGGATCGCTCCCAAAGAGAGTTCTTCCTGAGGCAGCAGCTCAAGGCAATCCAATCAGAGCTCGGCGAAGGAAACGAGCTCGCTGAAGAAGTCCGCCAGTTCAAGGAAAAGGCGGAAAAAGCCAAGATGCCCAAGGAGGTCTTAGCTGAGGTGAACCGCCAGCTCACAAAACTGGAACGGATGCATCCCGATGCAGCTGAGACGGCAACGCTGAGGAACTACCTCGATTGTATCGTCAATCTGCCTTGGCACAAAGAGACCAAAGATAACCTCGAGCTCGTCAACGCAAAAAATATTCTTGACGAAGATCACTATGGTCTCGAAAAAATTACTGAGCGCATATTGGAATACCTCGCGGTTCGCAAGCTCAAGAAGAAGATGAAAGGCCCTATCCTTTGCTTCGTTGGCCCTCCAGGTGTCGGCAAGACGTCGCTTGGACGCTCAATTGCTCGTGCCATGGGAAGAAAGTTCCACCGTATGTCTTTGGGCGGCGTACGAGACGAGGCAGAGATTAGAGGGCATCGCCGAACATACGTTGGTTCGATGCCCGGTCGGGTCATTCAAGGCATTCAACAGGCAGGCTCCAACAATCCAGTCTTCATGCTCGATGAAGTCGACAAGGTAGGGGCTGACTACCGCGGAGACCCGAGCTCGGCCTTACTCGAGGTACTCGACCCCGAGCAAAACCATGCCTTTCGTGATAACTATCTAGGCGTTCCCTTCGACTTGTCCCGAGTCATGTTCATCACCACTGCGAATCAGCTCGACCCCATACAGCCGGCTTTTCTGGACCGGATGGAGGTCATCGAGCTTCCCGGTTATACGGAAGAAGACAAACTGCAAATCGTCAAACGCCATCTCATTCCGAAAC
>JAUVQL010000140.1 GCA_030598165.1 Acidobacteriota bacterium
GAGGATCCGTCCACAGGCGAAGGTCAGTGGCTCTACGTCTTGCGTATGGAAGACGGGTCGGTTTTGAGGCGATTCCAAGCCCAGAATGATCCCGATGCGCCGATCCCGTGGAACGGTCTCGTTGCTCCCCCAAGCCGGTACAACCCGCACCTAGCGGACCCGGACTTATTGGACCAAAGAGACTACACCAGCCGAATCTACATTTCAGACCTTCAAGGTAGAGTGTACAAACTCGACTGTTACCACGCTGATACTAGTCAGTGGACCTTCGAAGTGTTCTACGAGATGGAATTGGACCAGCCCGTCACCACGATGGCGGCCCTCAAGAAACTAGTGGGTCAACAAACCGTGCTGGTCTACGTAGGAACCGGTGGGGATGCCCGAGTCAACCCGACCATGACGCGGTTTCAAGTCGTGGCCATCGTCGATAACGACCCAGAGGCCGCTAACAATCCAGGCAACACCAATCCTCCCGGATGGGTGTTCGAGCTCGAGGAAGGCCAGCGCGTTATCGCAGATCCCGTGGTCGGCGGCGACTTGGTCTTTTTTGCGACGACTTGGACGATACTCAACCTCGAGGAGTGCTTCATCCAGTTTTTCAGCAACCTTTATGCGCTCGGGGCGGAATCCGGTCTTGGAGTCTTCGACCTGGATGTCGACACGGTCGGCCTCGACAACCCACTCGAGCTCGGCGAAGGCAAGGTAACCGGGCTCTTCTTCAGGAACGAGCATCTCTACGTGAGTAAGAGCGGTGGCCTGGAAACTCAAGGCGAGACGATGGTTCTGGGCCGAGGCGAGTTCGAGCCTCCACGGGGCGGTACTCCGCCTGGAACCGTCCAGGTTCTCGTTAGAGGTTTTCGCATCTCTCCTTTCTAGTTAGATGGGACTGCCGGAGCCCCTCAAACGGCTCCGGCAGCCCACCTTCTGACACACGAATCCGTTGAACGAATTACTCTTTTGTAATCAATCAATTAAAATAGTTGACAAAAAAGTCATATATCTGAAAAGATGGGGAGAACGGAGGACAACCTGAATGAAGATTACCGCTCTGGAGGAGTACGGCATCCGTTGCCTCTTGCAGCTCGCACGAAACGCTGAGAGCCCTCACCCGATGACGGTTCGACAGGTGGCCGAAGGCGAGGGGCTATCCACAGCTTACGCTGAAAAACTGCTAATAACGCTCAGCCGGGCCCGACTCGCGAAATCCGTTCGCGGTGTTCACGGAGGCTATCGAATGACGCGCTCACCCGATCGGGTGACTTTAGGAGAGGTCATCCGTGCTCTTGAAGGATTCCCAGCGCCGACGGTGCTTTGTGAGCGGTTTACGGGCAAGGCCGACTGCTGTGTGCATGTGGACAATTGCGGCCTTCGAGCCGTGTGGAGCCATGTCAGCCGCCAAGTTGAGCGGCTCCTCAATCAAGTGCCCCTTTCGGCCCTGCTCGAGTCCGAAGAGCGCGTAGTCGCAAACATCGAAATGCTCCAGTCATGAAAGACAGCGCAAACAACCAGAACTTGCTCCTAGAAGTGGAGGAAGAGACGAAGGAACACGACCCAGATCTCTCCACGGGATGGAAGGAAACTCGAGAACAGGGTGAAAATTCGACTCCCGGAGGAAGAGAGGAGGGAGAAACCGCCGAGAGACCCGTTCATGGAGATGAGGCAGAGCTCGCTTACACTTCCAGTGATGTGGGCTTCTTCCTTTCCCTTGCAGGCCGTTTTCCACGTCTCAAAGCGCAGCGGGAGCGGGAGCTCGCACACAATCTTTGGCGCGCTCGTCGACGAATCGTCCGTGCCATCGATCTTGCCCGACGAGCGATTCGAGCCAAGAAGCTCGAGGTCCCACAGGGAAGAACTTACAACACCCGCCGTGTCTCGCCCGAAGCCCGTCGGAGACTTATTGCCGCTGAGGATTATGCTGAACGTCTTCTGCGGCTCGTCCAAGACGCGCCGATCCGAGGCGAGCGATTCGACCGCTCGCTTTCTTTGCTTCCACCGGCCGCCGTCGGAAAAAAGCACAAGAAACGTTGGCTTGGGTCTTGGACACCACCGTCACTCACTCGCAGGCAATTACAGGCTGTCGTCCCGATCTTACGAGAAGAGCTCGAAAAGATCCGAGCAGTCAGGGAAGAACTGACGCAACATAATATGCGTCTGGTGGTTTGGGTAGCAAAGTCGTATCGAGGGCGTGGACTCGATCTCGTCGATCTCATACAGGAAGGAAGCATGGGGTTGCTTCGTGCCATCGATCGATTCGACCCCGCGGTGGGCACTCGATTTTCGACATTCGCTACGCACTGGGTTCGACAAGGTATTGGCCGCGCCTTGGCAGAGAGAGCTCGCCCGATCCGCATACCTCTCAACCGCCTCCCCGAGGTGCGTGAAGCAGCCGTGATTCAATCAAAATTGTCAGAAAAGCTGGACCGCGCACCTTCCATCGAAGAGATCGCGAAACAAATGCAGGTACCACGGGAAAAGGTGGAGGAGCTACTACCTGCTTTGACTTCGATGGCTTCAATCGACGCTCCCATCGGTTCGGGAAACATCAGCCATGCCGAGATGCTCGCTGACGATAAGTCGCCGTCACCGCTCGACAAGGCCATTCACGAAGAAATGACGGACTCGGTTCAAGAGGTCCTAGACCTCCTTCCCGACCGCCAACGCGTCATTTTGGCCATGCGTTACGGAATCGGTTACCCGCAAGAGTGTACGCTCGAGGAAATCGGAAAAAGCCTAGGCCTTTCCCGAGAGCGCATCCGGCAAATTGAAAAGGTCGCCCGCGAAGGATTCAAGAGCAGTTGGAACGGGAGAGGGTCGATGGTGTGATGCGCGTCTCACATCGGATGCTAAAACGCTTGGTGCCCTGGTACTCGAGTCTCTACGATAACCTTTGTCGACTGTCGTATGAGATGTTTCACAGTTTCGAGAGAACACGGAGTCGTTTTTCATTTGCCAACCGACCGTTCCTGGACTAAAGTCGTTTGAAACGCACTCCCGATCCGTCAGGAGAAAGTCTATGGCATCCAAGAGCAAGCTCTGGTATCTCGACCGAATGGATCTTTTTCGCCACTTGGACGACTCCGCGAAGAAATGGGCCAGCGAGAACAGTGTAATGACGGAGCTCAAGCGAAGAACCTCCGTCTATCTCCCAGGTGACCCTGCCGACAAAATTTACCTCCTCAAGCGCGGTGTAGTGAAGATCTCCACGCTCACTGACGAAGGAAAGGAAATCGTGCTGGCTTTTCTTCACCCGGGGGATGTGTTCGGAGAGCTTGCGGTGGTCGATCCTTCGCCACGGGATCACTACGCAGAAATCCATGAAGATGCCCTCATCTGTATCTTTTCGCGCAAAGACTTTCTAGAGCTCATGAAGCTCTACCCGGATATGGCGTTCCGAGTCACAAAGCTTCTCGGCCTTCGGGTTAGGAGACTCAGCAATAGGGTCGAAAATCTCCTTTTCAAGAGCGCTCACGCGCGGCTCGCCCAGACCCTGCTGGAACTCTCCAACGAGTACGGCGTCAAAGACGCTGACGGGATTCTACTCACGCTCAAGCTCAGCCAGCAGGAGCTTGGAAGCCTGGTGGGGCTCAGTCGCGAGTCGGTGAACCTGTGCCTGAGTGACTTCAAGCGTCAAGGACTCGTCGAATCCTCGGGTCGAACCCTGCGACTGCTGCAACCGGAAAAACTCGGTGAACACCGCTAAATCGCAGTCAGAGTGAAGAAGCTCACAGTAGAGTTGACCTGGCGCCCGTATCCTGCCTATAGTGAAGCTTAGATTAGAGTTCGAAACAGGAAGGGTGACCCAGCCCAGGCCAGCGCCTCCGAGAACTACCTCTCCTGACTAATCGGACGTCAGCCGCCGAGATTTAGTGTGCATTGGCACGTCATCAATGGAAGCGTCATCGTTTTCGACGGGGAGTAACGACATGGCTACGACAGTCACCTTAACCAAGGATACCTACGGCACTCACACCAGCCTCCACCAGGAAGCAACTTCGCGCTTCCTTGCCGCAACAGATATCTTCCGGAGCTTGAGAACGGGTGAGCTCGAAGAACTTTTGTCCACAGGCTGGCTCTATCGCAGCACTAAGGGACAAATTATTTATTGCGAAGGCGAGGTATTACCTCACTTTTACGTCATCGAGTCGGGAAGCGTCAAGCTCATTCGTACATCGGAGCACGGCAAAGAGCTCATCATCGATTTGGCGGGACGAGGTGACTCAATCGGAAACATGGCCCAAGCCAAGCCTTCCGGCTGCTTCGCTCAAACTCTCGAAAACTCCGTCCTTTTCTTAATCCCGCGTCAGATACTCCGGCGACTCACATCTTCCAATCCATCATTTGCTCTCGACCTCCTGGAGTTGAAGGAGAAACAATCCGCAGCTGCACAGGCCCACGCGGCTCGCCTTGCTTTCGATACCGTGCCTCAAAGGCTCGCGCGTTTGCTGCTGAGTATTTCGGACGATCGCTACGGGACGCTCAAGTTTCCGGTCAACCAAACCGACATCGCCAACTTGA
>JAUVQL010000210.1 GCA_030598165.1 Acidobacteriota bacterium
ATTCTCTCTTCTGGATCGCCCGGCACAGGCGGGCCTACTTCCTACTTTCTCCTTCCTTCGGATTCAGTGTTCTTTACTGTCCTCTCGTGAGGACGATATTCTACTGTGAAGATCCATAGCTACCCTCTAAGTACTTGTAAATAATACGATAACAGCTTTGCTTGTTGCTGGCATATCTTCTGCACCACGAATCAGTTGAATGCGGCCCCCCCGGTAGAAAGCGAGGCAGCCATGAAAGTGAGGGTGTCATTACTTCTAGTGTCGTTCCTGTTGGTCACGCTCTCGGCACAGGCGGGATCGATTTCCATTAGGGTGGGGAAGTACTCGCCGATCGGAGGGAGCGATTTGTGGGTGGAGAATACTGAGACGTTCAACTTCGTTGTCAGTGACTTCAATTTCATCTTTGGTGGGGCGGAGTTCACGGTAGAGCTGAATGAGTTCGTCGACCTGGCCTTCGGCATTGACGCTTACAGCCGCCGGGTCAACACACACTATCGGGAATTCGTGCGCGATGACGGCACGGAGATCCGACAAGAGATTCGGCTGACAGTGGTTCCGTTGACCACGGGTCTGAGATTCCTGCCCCTCGGGAAGTTTCGCGTCGTTTCTCCGTATGTCACCGGTGGCTTCGGTCTCTATCCCTACGAATACACTGAAGATGGAGAGTTCATCGATTTCGCCACCTTCGATATTTTTGGAGCTCGGTTCCGTGACAGCGGAGTGGGCTGGGGAGGTTACGCGGCCGCGGGGATTGAAGTCACCGTCACCAGGGGATTCCTTGTTTTCGGGGAATACCGGCGTCATTGGGTGTACCGACAGCATGGGGGTGATTTCAGGGACTTCGGTGACTTCGACTTGGACGCCCGACAAATTGCCTTTGGGCTCACTTTCCGCTTCTAGAATAAGTCGAGCTACGCTCCAGGCTTGCTATAATGTAGGGCGTATTGAATCAAACAGCGTCCTAATGGCTCATATGGGGCCTCAGAAACATCGATTCGAGGAGCAAAAGCAATGAACTCCAATCTACACCAGCCCAATGGCAAACTCCCACCTCGTCAGTTGGGATGGGTCCGGATCATCGCCGCTATTGCAGGCGTGTCTGGAATCTTCTTGGCCCTTGCCGTCGCTTTGGGGCCGTTGGCAAAAGGATCTGCGGAATTGGGCGTACCGAAGGCGCCTCCGAAATCGCTCGTCATGCCTTCTGCGGAGAAGAAGAGCTCAGATTCAGCGGTTGCGTACCCTGACCCCACGGACCTCTCGCGGGCTTTTGCCAAAGTTGCCGAGCAAGTAGGACCTGCGGTCGTCACCATCACGACGGAACAGGTGGCCAGTGATTTTCAACACCCGCGTACGGGCGGTCCCCTCGACGACTTCTTTGACAGGTTTTTTCAGGGTAACCCTCGTCAACAACGGCGTACAAGTCTAGGCTCTGGTGTCATCGTCGACGCGGCCGGTTACATCATTACGAATAATCATGTCGTTGAGCGCGCTGACGAGATAGATGTGCAGTTGTCCGACGAAAAGGTCGTCCAAGCCACTGTCGTGGGTACGGACCCTGAGACCGACCTCGCTGTCATCAAGATTGAGACGGATGCCCCGCTATCAGTGGCAAGTCTTGGAGATTCCGATCGTATGGTGGTCGGGGAGTGGGTCCTGGCAATAGGCAATCCATTTGGATTCGGACATACCATCACTGCGGGTATCATCAGTGCAAAGGGTCGCAATATATACCAAGGGAACTATGACGACTTCATTCAAACAGATGCCGCCATCAATCCTGGCAACTCCGGCGGTCCGCTGGTGAACTTGAACGGCGAGATTATCGGTATCAACTCGAATATCGTTTCTTCGAGCGGCGGCAATATGGGGATAGGCTTTGCGATCCCCTCCAACATGGCGCGCAAAATTTACAACCAACTCGTGGACCATGGGAGTGTGACCCGAGGGTGGCTGGGTGTAGGTATCCAGCCGCTGACGCCCGAGTTGGCGCGCGGTTTTGGTATGGAGGGCCAGAAAGGTGCTCTCGTCAGCGACATCCTAGGAGACGAGTCCCCGGCAGGCCAAGCCGGGATCAAAGCGGGCGACATCATCGTGGAGATCGATGGAAAACCCGTCGATTCTAACACCCACTTGGTGCACCTGGTCGCCGACCTCGTGCCTGGAGATACGGCGGAAGTCAAGTACTATCGCGATGGCAAGCTTAGAACCGCACGGGTGACCTTTGGTCAACGGCCGGACGCGGCAACCGAGCAGGGTGGCAGGCCCAGCGGCGGCGACGAGCCGGGACGGCTTGGCGTAACTGCGCAGGATCTCACGGAGCAACTTGCGCAACAGATGGGCGCTACCTCATCTTCCGGCGTCATATTGATTGCCGTTGACCCGAATGGTCCAGCGTCCGAGGCCGGGATCCGCCGGGGAGACATTATTGTCGAGGCCAACCGTCAGCAAGTGAGGGGTGTCGACGACCTCGAACGGATCATGCGAGATGTTCCGGATGGTGATGATCTTCTTCTTCGCATCGAGCGCGTGCTTCGAGGAAGTTCGAGTTTCCTTTGGATTCCAATTGAGCTCAAATAGCTCCCGTTGTCGCCTTTAGGATCGGATGAGGGCGCAGTGCATGCACTGCGCCCCTTCCCAAGTGTACGTTAGATCCCGAGGCTCCCGAGAGAGAATGACCCCCTAGATGCAGCGCTTACCTGGTTATCTTCAGCACCTCATTGCCGGAATGGGTAGTTTTTGGGGAGGCTTTGGACTCTTCTTCATTGCCTTTTTAGACTCTTCTTTCATTTCGCTTCCTGAAATCAACGATCTTCTCATCATCTACTTTTGCACTCGATTCAAGGAATATGCCTACTTTTACGCCCTCATGGCCACTCTTGGATCGGTGACGGGATGTGCCGCACTCTATTGGCTTGGGCGGTGGAAGGGCTACGGTTTTCTCAAGAGGAAGTATCCGGAAGGTAAGCTCAGATCCGTTCTCGACAAATTCCAGCGGTTTGGCCTTTGGGCACTGATTGTCCCTGCCTTATGGCCACCGCCCTTGCCTTTCAAGATATTTGTCCTGACGGCAGGAATTTTTGGTGTTTCCTTCCCGCGCTTCTTAGCGGCACTGTTGTTGAGCCGTGGCGCGCGCTACTTCTTCGAGGCCGCCATTGCCGTCCGTTATGGGGACAGGGCTCTGCAATATTTGAAGGAGAATTACATAACCGCAACCATCTTGATGCTTGCTACAGTAGTAGTTGGCTTCATCGTCTACGGGTTGATCATTAAGTTTCGTCGTCGGCAATCCCGGGCGAACGTGAGACCAGTGGGGACGCTCGATCTCAACTCTTGAGAGTTGCCACCAACATCCGCCGAGTTGAGCTTTTGAGGTCAATCGTGGAAAATAAGAAGGTTTCTGATGCGAAGAGCCAGTTCATGAAGGTCGGCTAATGTCTCCCGATAAAGACGCCATTGGCTCGCAGATCCGACGATCTCCCATTGCGGGAACTTGG
>JAUVQL010000198.1 GCA_030598165.1 Acidobacteriota bacterium
ACGCGAATAAGATCCAATCAATCTAACGCTTTTCGAATTTGCGTTCATTTGCGGCTTCTTCTCATTAACGAAATGAAGCGCGGCCCCGGCCTCTGGCTTCTGGCTGGGGCTCTATCCCAAGTACTCCTTGAAGTGCTCGGCGAGATCGACCATAGTCTTGAGACCGAAGGCAGTGGCTCCTTCCGTATAGTACTTCCATTTCTTCTCGACGATGAAAGGACCCGCGATGTCCAGATGAGCCCATGCTGCACCTTCGGGAACGAACTCTTGTAAGAACAAGCCGGCGGTTATGGCGCCTGCGACTTTGCCCCCAATGTTGTTGATATCTGCATAGGGTGTCTTGAGCATTTCCTTGTATTCATCGTGGAGAGGGAGCTCCCAAAAGGTTTCCCCGTGATTCTGACCGGACTGAATCACTGCTTGCACGAGCGCAGGATTATTTCCCATGATGCCTGCCATGGAATTTCCCAACGCGCGCACACAGGAACCGGTCAAAGTCGCAATGTCGACGATATGGGTAGCTCTTTCCTCTTTGGCGCGTTCCAGCGCATCCGTCAGAACGAGACGGCCTTCCGCGTCCGTGTTGTCGACGACGATGGATTTTCCGTTTTTCGCGATTATGATGTCTCCTGGTCGCTGTGCATTGGGACCGGGAAAATTTTCCGCCGTCGCGATGATGCCGGTCACTTGAACCGCAGGCTTCAATCGAGCGATAGCAGCCATCGCGTACAAAACGGCGGCACCACCGGCCATGTCCCCCTTCAGGGCCTCCATCCCTTCGGAAGGCTTGAGAGACAATCCCCCGGTATCGAAAGTGATCCCTTTGCCGACCAAAGCCAAGTGGCCGGTTGACCTACGGGTCGGTTTGTACCTTAAGATGACCATGCGAGGAGGATGAACACTCCCCTTCCCGACCTCGATCAAGCCCCTGTACTCTTGTTTTTCGAGCTGCTTCTCGTTGAGGATCGTACAGCCGAGACCGCGTTTCGTTGCGATCCTATTAGCAAGTCGCGCCAAGGTATCAGGATAAACAGCAGCACCGGGCTCGTTAACGATGTCCCGACAACCGTTGATTTCCTCACTCACCATTTTGTAGCGCCGCATCCGCGCATTGGCCGTCGTGAAGTCTTCGGGACGCACCACGAGGGTCACCGAAAGAGCATCGTCTTTGGGCTTTTTGCTCTTGTATTTGTCGAAACGGTAGTCACCAAGCACGAATCCCTCGACGGCCTTACCGACGAAAGGCGCCCCCTCTTTGTGATTCAACAAGAAGGCAATTCGGTTGAGTCCATAATCACGAGCGTACCCCAATGATCGAGCCGCGAAGATTTTCACGTTCTCCCAAACGTTAAAGGATTTGGAAAGGGAGGTCGAAAAAACGAGCAGATTCTGAACAGGAGATTTCGGCCCCAAGCTGTGAAAGACCTCTCTCTTGAGCCGATCCTCCTTGAAACCTTTGCGGATCCGGTTCAAGACTTTGCTGAGCTCCGCATCTTTGACACTGCAAAGCGTCGTGTCCGGGTCGACGACGGCGACCGCTAGATCCACTTTGAGGCGGTCCACTGGGGCTTTGTGAAGCGAAAGTTTCATTTCTATCCTCTTTCTATTGATATTTGAGCTTGAGTTTCTCCACAACTGTCGGATCGGCCAATGTCGTAGTGTCTCCCAACGCTTTCCCCTCCGCGATATCTCTCAAGAGACGCCGCATGATCTTGCCCGAACGTGTCTTGGGAAGCTCTGCGGCAAAGATGACAGTGTCCGGCCTGGCGATGCTGCCGATCTTCTTCACTACATGCGCCTTCAAGTCCCCCGCCAGAGAGGGTAAGGGGTGAACGCCTTCTTTCAATGTGACGAAGGCGGCAATAGCCTGACCTTTGATGTCGTGCGACTTGCCGACAACCGCCGCCTCGGCAACGCAAGAGTAGTCTACTAGCGCGCTTTCCACCTCCATTGTGCCGATGCGATGCCCGGAAACGTTCAATACGTCATCGACACGGCCGAGTATCCAGTAATAGCCATCCTCGTCCCGCTTGGCTCCGTCACCGGGAAAATAAATCTTCTCGTCCCATTTTTGCCAGTACTCCCGCTCGTAGCGTTTAGAATCACCATAAATCCCGCGAAGCATCGCCGGCCATGGACTCTCGAGAGCAAGGAACCCTCCACCCGTCTGAACCTCATCGCCGTCGCTATCAAGAATTTTAGCTTGGATTCCAGGAAAGGGACGCGTGACCGAACCAGGCTTGAGAGTCGTTACACCAGGAAGCGGCGTGATGAGGATCATCCCGGTCTCGGTCTGCCACCAAGTGTCTACGATGGGGCACTTACCTCTCCCAATGTGCTCGTGGTACCACATCCAGGCTTCAGGATTGATAGGCTCACCCACCGTCCCCAACAACCGGAGTGAAGATAGGTCGTGGTTTGCCAGCCAACTCGTTCCCCACTTCATGAAGGCTCGTATCGCCGTCGGCGCCGTATAAAAAACAGAAACACCGTACTTGGCGATCATTTGCCAGTATCGGTTCTTTTCCGGCCAATCGGGTGAGCCTTCATACATCACGCCGGTGACGCCGAGGGATAACGGACCGTAAACGATATAGCTGTGGCCGGTGATCCAACCGATGTCCGCACCACACCACCAGACGTCGTCATCCTTCAAGTCGAACACCCACTTCGTTGTCGCCGTAACGCCCGTAAGATAACCACCCGTGGTGTGAACGATGCCTTTCGGTTTGCCGGTGGTTCCGGAGGTGTAAAGGATGAAGAGCATGTCCTCAGCATCCATGGCCTCCGGTTCCGCGTAAGCCTGGGCATCATCCATCAAACGGTGCCACCAGTGATCACGGCCTTCCTGGATGTGGACCTGGAAGTCACCTCGCTTGACGACAACCACGCTCTCTACACTCGAAGCACCCGCCAGAGCCTCGTCGGCGTCTTTCTTCAAAGGAATAATTTGACCGCGCCGGTAACCTCCGTCGGCGGTGACGAGTAGCTTCGCCTGCGCGTCATTCAAGCGGTCGCGAAGCGCCTCAGCGCTGAAGCCACCGAAGACCACGCTGTGAACGGCACCGATACGCGTGCAGGCAAGCATCGCAATGGGCAACTCAGGAATCATTGGAAGATAGAGGGCTACGCGATCACCCTTCTTGACACCCAACTTACGAAGGGCGCTCGCGAAGCGGTTCACTTCCCGATAGAGATCCCAATAGGTTAGAGTCCGCGTGTCGCCAGGCTCGCCTTCCCATATGATGGCGGCCTTGTTACGTCGCCAAGTTCGGATGTGGCGGTCGAGACAATTGACGCTTACGTTTAGCTTGCCCCCGACGAACCAACGAGCGTTGGGAGGCTTCCAATCGAGAACGTCATCCCAGGGCTCGATCCACTCCAATTCCTCGGCCCTTCGAGCCCAAAAGGCCTCCACGTCCTCGTCGGCCTCCTGATAGATGGAATCGTCCTTGACCCAGGCGGTTTCACGAAAAGAATCCGGCGGTTCGAAACGCCGTCCTTCATCGAGTAAGGCCTCGATCTCTTTCGGCTTCGATTCTTGGCTCGCCATGAAGCAGATTCTCCTTTGTGACGAAAACGAAACCCGATCATATGACAGGCAGTATGCAGAAGGCCAGCATTCAAGCAGTGATTTGGTAATTCGGGGACAGCCAGTCCCCGAATTAGGCCCAGCGTTTCAAGAACAGCAAAACGAGA
>JAUVQL010000156.1 GCA_030598165.1 Acidobacteriota bacterium
AGCTTCTCCGCTCATTCTTTCTTTGACAATTTAGTACATCCTCTCGGCAGCTTCGTTTCGAGAGAGGTCCAGTGATGAAAGTAAAAGCACTTGTTCCATTGTTGCTGTTGATGTTGGCGACTTCTACGTGGTGTCACGCCGAGGAGCCGGCTCCATTGAATCTACAGGACTGCATTGACATCGCGCTCGAGAAAAATCCCCTCGTCCTTTCGGCCGCGGAGTACTACACGGCATCTTTAGCGAGAATCAAACAGGCCACAGCCCTTCCACAACCCGTATTCGCTTATGACTCCGATCTCCAGCCCGGCTTTTTCGATTTCGGGCACGCCTTCGAGTCTTATACCGGTCTCATCTTCGCTTTCGATTTCCCGACGAAAATCCGGGACCGAGGGAGAATGGCGAGCAAGGAATCTGATGAGTTCCTTTCGGAAACGGATGCTTTGAAGCTCGAGATTATCTTCAGTGTCAAGGAAGCGTTTTACGGCCTTCTCCTTGCACAAGAAAAGCTCCAATATGCCGAGGACAATCTCGAACTAGCCGAGGACTTCGCCGACAAGACGGAGCTCAAGTTCGAAGCCGGTGAGGTAGCACGGGTCGAAGCTTTGAGGGCTCGCGTGGAAGCCTCGGGCGCCATGAACGAGGTGAGGGCGGTTACGAACGACGTCAGAGTGGCACGGGCTCTGCTGAATTTCCATCTGGCGAAAAGGGACTTCGAGCCCATTGAAATCACGGGGGAGTTGAAAGCCCCCTCCATGACATTGGATCTCGATGCGCTCAAGGAAATGGCTTACTCCAGCCGGCCGGAAGTCAGGGCGATCCAGATAGCGCTGGAACGTGAAGGGATTGCCAAAAGCCTGGCCCATCAGAGCTATGTGCCCGATTTCGAGATTGGTATCTCACGTCACCGCATCGATGGAGAACCGTCAACGTGGGATGTCACTTTTGCCCTGCCCGTGCCGTTGTTCTTTTGGCAACCCAAGCAAGGTGTGATTGCGGAAGCTCAAGCCAACATCAGGGCGCTCGAGAGGGAAGCGCAGCACATAGAAAACTCACTCTCGCTCGAAGTGGAGCAGGCTTACCGGGAAGCCGTAACGGCGAGAAACCAAATCGAGCTTTTCGAAACTGACATCTTGACGCAGGCCCAAGAGGTCTACAACATGTTTTTGTTCAGCTATCAAGAAGGGGAAATCGGCGGCATCGAGCTCATTGCAGCAAGAAGAACGCTCATCGAAGCACGCAGGAGCTACGCCGATGCGCTCTTTGGTTATTCCGTGGCCTTGGCCGCCGTACAAAAAGCCATTGGTCAGGGAGTCGGAGGAAATTGACCATGAAAAGTAGAACCATCTCCGTCATGTTGACACTCCTGCTGGCGGGAGTCGGTGCCGGCGGATGCGGGGATCGCCAAGACTCATCCACAGACCCTTCTCGTCGCAGTAACGAAGAGTCGGCCAACCTCGGACGAGGACAAGGTCGTGGTCAAGGTCTAGGCCAGGTGCGCGAACAGGGACAAGGGCAAGGTCTCCGCGGCACCGGGAAAGGTCGCGGTCGCAATCAGTCGGCACGAGCGAGCCTCGAACGGTTCGAGCCCGTCTCCTTGACGAACGACGAGTCGGAATCGATCGATATGCAGACCGTCGAGGCTTCTTATCGAGATCTCGATGCCGCGCTTCCGGCCATGGGAAAAGTAGTCGCTCCTCCTCGAACGAAAGCCATCGTCAGTTACGCCTTCCCGGCGAGAATCTCCGAGGTTCACGTCCGTCTCGGCGATTGGGTCAAGAAAGGGCAGAAAGTTCTGACGCTACAAAGCGAGGAAGTGGGAAATGCGAAATCTGAGTTCTACAAAGCGGGAGCGGATTTCGAGCTTGCCAAGAAAAACTACGAGCGACAAAAGAGGCTCCTCGATCGCGGAGTGGGTGCCCAGAAGGACTATCTGTTGGCCGAAGCGGAGCTTACTGTAGCTCAGTCCAGTTTAGAGGTGTCAGAGAAGAAGCTCCACATTCTTGGATTCACCGAAGAACAAATTCAAGAGACGGTAGAAAATCATCAAATCAATCCCATCATCGTTCTACATGCACCTATAGGCGGAAAGATCGTGGAGAACAACGCTGTTTTGGGGGATATGGTCGATCAGGACACCGAGATCTTAACCATCATGAATCCCAACTCACTTCGAGTCGACACGGAGATCTACGAAAAAGATATCGCCAAGATCCGCGAAGGCCAGGACATCGAGGTGCGAGTCCACGCCTACCCCGACGAAGTATTCAAAGGCCGAATCCAATACGTTGGTGACATCTTCAAGGAAGAAACTCGAACCATCACGGTTCACTCGGAAGTGGCCAATACCGATTACAAGCTCAAGCCGGGGATGTTTGCAGACATCACTATCCACCTCAATCATCACGATCGGGTTATCGCCTTGCCCAAGTCAGCCATTCTCGACGACAAAGATCTCGAGCTCGTTTTCGTCAGGCAAGGCGACGAATACGTACCGCTCATTGTTGAAACAGGTATCCGACAAGGGGATTACGTTCAGATTTTGAGCGGTATCCAAGAAGGCGACGTGGTAGTGACAAACGGCAACTTCCAACTCAAATCGAAGATGTATGAGGGCATCATTTCAAAGGGGCACGTGCATTGAACGAGATACTTCAGTCCGAGTGTCGAAGTGAGAGGATTCCATGATTGATCGGATCATAGACGCCGCTTTGAGGAACCGAGTGCTCACGATACTTTGGGTGGCGCTCGTGTCGATATGGGGAATGGTCTCCTACGTTAGCATGCCCAAGGATATCTACCCGGATCTCAACGCCCCCCTCGTTAAAATCATTACGGAGAACGAAGGAATGGCGTCGGAGGACGTGGAGCGTTTGATCTCCTTTCCTCTCGAGAGTCTCCTCAACGGTGCATCTCAAGTCACCCGAGTGCGCTCCGAGTCGACCACGGGCGACTCCGTCGTCACCGTGGAGTTCGACTGGGGAACCGATATCTACTTGGCGCGGCAGATCGTCTCCAGCAAGCTCGAGCTCATTGCCGGCCGACTACCATTGGGGACCACCGAACCGATGCTGGGGCCGGTTTCCTCGCGAATGGGGGAGGTCTTCGAGTTCGCGGTGGTGGGAGACGGCACCGATCCCATGGAGCTCCGATCCGTTGCCGATTGGACCATCCGGTATCGCCTGCAGGGTGTCAATGGTGTCTCCTTCGTCATCAACCTAGGAGGTTTCGTCAAGCAGTTCCAGGTCTTTCTCCAACCGGATATGCTGAGCAACTACGACATCACGATCCAGGACGTCAAGGAGGCTCTCGAGAACAGCAACCGAAATTTCTCAGGAGGCGTCATCTCCAAAGGTTCCCAGGAGATCCTGATCAAGGGCCTCGGTCGTATCGAGACCCTCGAGCATATCAACACGACGGTCATTACCTCTCGCAACAATGTTCCCGTCTATATAAGGGACGTCGCCGATGTTCAAGTCGGGCGGAAATTCAGGAGAGAAGCGGGTAGTCACAACGGTGAAGAAGCCGTTTATGTCACCGTCGAGAAGCAATACGGCGGAGATACCCTCTCCGCCATTGCCAACGTAAAGGAGACCCTCTCCCAAGTAGTAGACGATCTGCCCGATGGCGTCGATATCATACCTTTTTACGATCAGTCTATTTTGATACTCAAATCCTTGGAGCACGTACAGATATCCATCCTCCAGGGTGCGGCGCTCATCGTAGCGGTCATGATCTTGTTCATGTGGGATTTGAGAACCGCTTTGATTGCCTCCTTGACCATTCCCATATCGATCCTCATCGCGCTGGTCTTGATGGATATCTTTGGAATAGCGCTCACCGTTATGTCCATTGGGGGATTGGCGATCGGTATCGGAAAAATGGCGAACGGCTCCATCATCATGGTGGAGAATATCTTCAGGGTGTTGAACGAGAAAAAAGGCCAAGCGTCGACCATTGAGCTGACCTCGGAAGCCTCGCGAGAAGTGGGCACGTACCTCTTCTCCGCCAATCTCATCATTATTTTGGTGTTTCTTCCTCTGCTGACCTTACAAGGGATCGAGGGCGCCATGTTCCGCCCCACGGCTTTTGCGGTAGTCGCGGGTCTTTTCGGTGCCTTGGTCGTGAATATCACACTGCAGCCCGTACTGGCTTCGTACTTCCTGACGGAGAAACATGTCAAGGATCGAAGGAATCCCATTACGGGGCTCATCAGCGAGAAATACCGTGCGATATTGAACGAGGCTTTGGACCACCACAAACTGGCGATCCTCGTGGTCTTGCTCGTGCTCATAGGAACGGTCGTGTCCTTTGGGTTTCTGGGTTCGG
>JAUVQL010000037.1 GCA_030598165.1 Acidobacteriota bacterium
ATCGAGACCGAGAGCCACACACAGTTGATGGCCCGTGAGATCTCCCGTGTCACCAAAGAGCTCAACGTTCCCTTCATCTTCAAGGCCTCTTTCGACAAGGCTAATCGTACCTCAGCACAGTCCTTCCGAGGTCCGGGCCTCGGTGAAGGATTGGCCGTCCTCAAAAGAATAAAGCTCGACGTCGGATGCCCCATCACCACAGATGTCCACGAAAGGGAGCAAATAGAAGCCGTCTCGGACGTTGTCGATCTCCTTCAAATTCCCGCCTTTCTCTGTCGCCAAACCGATCTCGTTACAGCAGCGGCACGAACAGGCAAACCGGTGAACATCAAGAAAGGTCAATTTCTCGCGCCTTGGGATATCCTGCAAGCTGTGGAGAAGGCCAACGGAGCCGGGAACCAGAATGTACTCGTCACAGAACGGGGTAGCAGTTTCGGCTACAACGATCTCATCGTCGACATCCGCGGATTTCCGATCTTGAGAGAAAAAGGCGTGCCGCTCGTTTTCGACGTTACCCACAGTCTGCAACTTCCAGGGGGAGCGGGAACGTCATCCGGCGGACAATCGCAGTTCATCACGGAGCTGGCCTCCGCCGGTGTCGCTGCTGGACTCGATGCCGTCTTCATGGAGGTGCACGATCACCCGGAGAAGGCTCTCTCAGACGGGCCGAACCATCTCCCTCTGAATCAGCTTTTTTCCCTTTTGCAGCGCCTCAAAGCAATTGAGAAGGCCGTCCGGGAGCACTCATGAGCCTCGACCTCGCCCGAAAAGTGCTGAGTATCGAGTCCCGCGCGATCGCCAAGCTCATCGACCGGATTGATTCGAATTTTCAAAAAGCCGTCGACCTGATCATAAACTGCGAAGGTCGAGTCGTTGTAACGGGTATCGGCAAATCGGGGATCGTTTGCCGAAAAATCGCTGCAACTCTCAACAGTACCGGAACACCATCTCTATACCTCAATCCCGCTGAGGCACTGCATGGCGACTTAGGAATGGTGGTCCAGGCCGACGTTGTGATTGCCGTATCCAACAGTGGAGAGACGGAAGAGATCTTGCAGTTGCTCGATCCTATCAAGCGTCTGAGTATTCCGTTGATCTCATTTCTTGGAAGGACGGACTCCACTTTGGCCCAAGCCTCGGATGTAGTGCTCGACGTGTCAGTGGATGAGGAGGCATGTCCGATGGGATTGGCTCCGACCGCCAGCACGACTGCCTCCCTGGCGCTCGGCGACGCCTTGGCTATGGCGGTTCTGGAAAGGCGCGGTTTCACTTCCGAAGACTTTGCGGTGCTGCACCCTCGCGGTCAATTGGGTGCCAAACTAATGCGCGTCGAAAATCTGATGCATTTAGGTGACGGGGTCCCGATAGTACAAGAAGACGCTTTCATGGCCGAGGTGATCTTCGAGATGTCCAGCAAGGGACTTGGAGTCACCAGCGTAGTCGATGGCTCGGGAAAGCTCGTTGGAATTATCTCGGACGGTGATTTACGCAGGCATCTTGCGAAAGACGAAGCCATTATGAAAAAGACCGCGAGTCAATGCATGACCGCTGGCCCGAGAACCATCGATCGTCGAGAGCTGGCCACACGGGCGCTTGCCCTCATGGAAGAACGGAAAATCACGTCGCTTATCGTGCCAGATGAGAACGGAGGCGTTCTCGGCATCATTCATCTTCATGACTTGTGGCGACTGGGGAGTTATTTTTAGCAGGTGCAGTGACTGCCTAATCGCCCGGCACAGCCGGGCCTACGACTGCCGACTGCTATTCAAAGGAGACAGGTAACTGTGACCACCATACGTAACTTATTCTACGTCTTACTGGGGGCGCTCCTGGCGATCTTCATCTATTTCAATTTCGATCAAAAGGTCGTCGTCCACTTCACGCGCAGTTGGCATACCGGAGAGATGTCCCTCGCGCTGGCGCTATTTGGTGCTCTGCTCTTGGGCTTTGTCGTAGCGGCGCTCCTATCTCTTGCCGACCAAATCCGTTTAAGATCCCGCTTGCGCCAATTGAGAAAAACCGTCGAGCGTCTTGAATCGGAGCTCAAGGAGACCCGACAAATGCCCTTGGAGAGACCCAAGCCGGAGCAGGCCACACCAGAGGCGAACGACGATCCTGGCGTCAGCTTGGATTAAAATCGAGAACTCAAGAACCCCCGGAATTTAACGCCAAGACGCCAAGGCGCGGAGACGCAAAGAAGAGAGGCCACACGACTCAATCTTAATCTTGTTACAGTAACTCATTCTTCTCTGCGACTTTGCGCCTCTGCGACTTTGCGTTGAATTCTTCTTCACTTTTTGCTTCTTGCGGCTGCCATTTCCACCAGCTTTTTCCACACCGCCTTGACCTGCCTTTCGGTATCCGCTAGCGAGCCTGAAGTGTCGATGACGAAATCGGCGTAGCTCTTCTTTTCTTCAGCAGGAAGCTGCGCGTCAACTCGTTCTGCCGCTTTTCTGACCGAGAGTTGATTTCGCTCCATCAGGCGTTCTATTTGGAGCGCTCGCTGGCAGACAACAACAACCAACGCGTCGTAGGCACGGTAGGTACCCACTTCGATCATGAGCGCCGCATCCACAATCGCCAGCTTCTCCCCTCTCTCCTTCGCATCCGCCATGAGCCGTTGCTCTTCATCGATGACGAGAGGATGCACGAGCGCGTTGAGTTGACGGCGTCGGTCGGGGTCGGAAAAAACGAGCTCACCAAGGCGCTTCCGATCCACTGCTCCATCTCCTGCTAGCACATCCTCGCCGAACCGACCTGAAATTCGTTGGGAGAGCTCCGAGCCTGGTCCCATCAACCTATGCACAATCGCGTCCGCGTCGAGTGTAAAGGCACCAAGCCCTTCCAGGAGCTGCCGCACTACGGTTTTGCCGCAGGCTATGCCGCCCGTCAATCCGACTTTCAACAATGAAAGACCCTCACATATAATGCCATAGATATACTGAAATATCTGACGTAATGGCTACCCTAAGCACGACTCGTTCCCTATTTGCCGGTTTTCTCCTCATCTTACTGAGCGTTGGATTCTACATCAATACTCTCAACAACGACTTCGTGTGGGACGATCGCCTCTTGATTTTGGAAAATCCCTACATCCAGGACACCAGTCTGATCAGCGAAGGCTTGCTTTCTGATTTTTGGAAAACCTACGAAGATCCTCGGCGATTCCGAAATTTCTATCGCCCAGCCGTCATCCTGACTTTCTTTATCGACTACTCGATTTGGGGGGATGATCCATCGGGTTTCCATCTCACCAATATAATCCTACATACAGCAAATGTCCTTCTCCTCTTTCTCGTTACACTGCAGTTGTTTCGTTCCTTAGAGACATCCTTTTTCGCCGCAGTACTATTTGCCGTCCACCCTATTCATACGGAATCGGTCGCCTGGATATCGGGACGGACGGATCTCTTGGCTTCTCTCGGCGTTTTGAGCTCCTTTTACTGCTACCTGAAGGCGTACCACCAGAAGACCTACCTCTATTTATTCTCTGGTCTGCTATATATCTTGGCTCTCTTGTCCAAAGAGGTGGCCATCGTGCTACCTGCAGCTATGGTCTTGCACATATCCCTTTTAGGTCGATCGGAATCGAACCGCTCGCCTTTCGTGAGAGCCGCCATGGTCAACATTTCTCTCACGGCGCTCTATTTGTTGTTCCGGGTCGCAATCCTTCAGATTCCCCTTTCCATCGAGAGCCGACGTCCTCTTTGGCTCCTCGTATTTAATATGCCGAGGATACTGGCTCAGTATTTTCTCAAGCTGATGGCACCCATTCAGCTTCACGCCCATGATCCTTTGATTTGGCTCTACCCCGAAAAGTGGTTATCAGTCCTATCGTCAGTAGCCCTCGTGGCTCTCACCGCCATGTTCGTACTTTGGCTAGGTCGTAAAGACACCCGGGCCTATTTCGGAGCTTGGTGGCTGCTCCTTTTTCTTTTACCCGTCCTCAATGCCGGCACTTTCACGGACGTGCTCGTGGCAGAACGTTTTCTTTACGTACCATCAATCGGCTTTTGCTGGATCATGGCAAGCTTCTATGAACGAATAAAGCTACAAGGCTTCTCGAGGAAGCTCGTGTGGGCAGCTGCCTCCCTTATCATCATGGCTGCGGGAATGCGCACGTGGTATCGCATCCCGGTATGGAAAGACCAACTCACCCTTTTCTCGGAAATGAGCACCAGCTCACCCCACTATCCCCTTCCCCATTTACTACTTGGAGAGGCCCACCAAAATAGCGGCAACGCAGAAGAAGCCCTCAAACACTACCAATATGCTCTCAGGCTGGATCCTAACAACTGTCGGATCTTCAACGCTATCGCTTTGGCACAATTGGAATTGGGTGTTTACACACAATCTGGCTCTCACTTGGATGCCGGATTCCAGTTCACAAAACAGGCCTTGGAACTCTGTGAAGAAGAGGACTTCCTTCATCACACGCTCGGTGAGTACTACCTTCGTCAAGGAGATGTCGAAAAAGCAGTCAGTAAATTCAGGGACGCCATTGAGATCAACCCCTTTCGGACCGGCTACTACTACAACGTGGGCGCCGTCTTGTTTGCTATGGAGAAAAAAAGTGAAGCCCGACCTTACTTGGAAAGATACATGGAAACGGCGCCAAAGGGTGATTTGCGGGAACAAGCCCTAAAGTGGCTCAAGGAGTAGCTGGAACTCGAGAATTCCGGAAGTTAACGCCAAGACGCCAAGGCGCGGAGACGCCAAGAAGAGAGGCCACAAGATCGAAGCTAGGTCGAGCCACTCGGTCTTCTTTGCGACTTTGCGCCTTTGCGGCTTTGCGTTTGATTCTTATTAAGGAATTCTTAAGACGCTACTGCTTTTTCTTCGCGGTCCAGGCTCTCGAGAAAGCGCGTGTTGTATCTTCCCGCAATAAAATCACGATGGCTCAAAACTCTCAGATGAAGGGGAATCGTCGTCTTGATTCCTTCGATGACGGTCAATTCCAGGGCGCATTTCATTCTCTGAATAGCCTCATCGCGATCTACGCCGTGAACAACGACTTTTGCTATGAGTGAATCATAATACGGCAGCACTTCACAATCGGCATGCGCCGCCGTATCGACTCTCACACCGGGTCCCCCCGGCAAGTGGAAGGCGTGAATAGTTCCCGGACAAGGGAGAAAAGTTTCCGGGTCTTCCGCGTTGACACGGCATTCGATACTCGCCCCACTAAAGGTAATGTCCTTTTGAGTGAAGCCAAGCGTCTCCCCGGCGGCGAGGCGAATCTGCTCCTTCACCAAATCGACACCAGTCACCATTTCCGTCACCGGATGCTCAACTTGGATTCTGGTGTTCATTTCCATGAAGTAGAAGTTGTCGTTCTCGTCGAGAAGAAACTCCATTGTCCCCGCGCTAACGTATCCAACGGCCTTGGCTCCATCAACCGCAATCTTCCCCATTTTGCGTCTCAACCGATCGGATACTGCCATAGATGGCGACTCTTCAAGAAGCTTCTGATGTCGGCGCTGTATAGAGCACTCTCGTTCCCCGAGGTGCACGACACCACCTTTGCTATCCCCAAGAACCTGGATTTCGATATGACGCGGATACTCTAGAAACTTCTCCAAATAGAGATCGGCAACGCCAAACGCCGTTTCTGATTCCTGCTGGGCGGTACGGAAAGCCTGGGCAAGGTCGTGAGCACTCTCGACGATCCGCATGCCTCGGCCTCCTCCCCCGGCAGAAGCCTTCAGCATCACGGGATACCCGATCTCCGAGGCGAGCTGAGCTGCCTTTTCGTCGCTATCTATAACACCACTCGAGCCCGGCAAGACAGGCACACCGGCCTTTTTCATGGTTCGACGCGCCAAAGATTTGTCTCCCATGAGACGAATCGCGCGAGGACTAGGTCCAATGAACTTGATGTGGCAGGCTTCACAAACTTCCGCCAGATATGAGCTTTCTGCAAGAAAACCATATCCCGGGTGGATCGCATCGGAGCCGGTTATCTCAGCGGCGGAGATTATGCTGGGTATGTTGAGATAGCTATCCACACTCCGCGCTGGTCCGATGCAGATATCCTCGTCGGCGAATCGGACGTGAAGTGCATTGACGTCGGCCTCGGAATATACCGCAACGGTGCGGATCCCAAGTTCTCTACATGCGGAGATGATGCGCAGGGCTATCTCTCCGCGGTTCGCTATGAGTATTTTTTTGAACATGAAGTCGTTCTAGCTCGACACCTTTATGCTAAATAGCCTGTCGCCAAACTGCACGGGCTGGGCATTCTCCATCGCGATCTTCACTATTTCACCTGCCAACTCCGCTTCGAGCTCGTTCATGAGCTTCATCGCTTCGATAATGCACAGTACTTGCCCGGGTTTCACCCGATCTCCCTCATTGATGAAAGGCGGGGCTCCCGGCTCAGGAGCGCGGTAGAACGTACCGACCATGGGGGACGTTATCCAAGTCACGCCAGGCTCTTCCTCTTCCTCTACCTCCTTCGAAACAGGAATGGGAGCTTGAGGCATTGGAGCAGCTCTTACCGCTGGGGTGGCGGCCATCGGCGTAACCGGCGGAGAGTGGATGATGGGAGCTTCCACCACGGCCGTAACTGCCTTCTTGACCCTCAGTTTGACGCCGTCTTCTTCCAGCTCGAACTCGGCGATGTCTCGTTCCGAGATCAGCTCGAGTAGCTCTTTGAGTTCGCTTATCTTCAATGACACGTTTAGTCCTTCCCCGGTCCGTGAAAGCTCATGAAAGGAGAGAAGATAGCACACATCGGGGGAAGGCGCCAAATACCTCTTGGTAATATCAGACGAAGGAGAACGGCTCTAGAGGAACTCTTTTTGCAGCTTCGAGGCGGCCTGACGAAGAAGATAACGAGCCCGGCCGTAGGGTTCGCCGCGGCGGGTCGTTGCCAACAAAACGTAATCTTCGGTGATGGCCTCGACCAAGACAGCGAGGGTGTCAGTCATGATGATCAGCTCTTGGAGATTTCCTCCACCCACATCCTCGGAGGCTTGACGCGTGTTCCTTAGTATCGTCGTACATTCTGTGGCGAGCATCTCGAAATTGACGCCATCATCCAATGTAAGCTTCTCTATGGGAATTCCATCCATTCCCATAACAACAAGACCAACGCATCCTTCGAGGCGGCCACCTACTTCCTGCAAAACCTCAGAAAACACCATTCGAACTCCTCAAGATTTCCGTATGGCCGCGAGCCAACCCTCTAGTATGCGGACCGTTTCCGTAAGAGCCTGCCCATCGGAGCGCGGTCCCATCTTCCCTTTCGAAGGGATGCTGGGTCCTGCTTCTGTTTGGGCATGCACCAACATCGTGAGCTCCTCCACCCGCTGACGGACCTTGTTATCGTTGGGCTCCTTGGCAAGAATTTCTCGGTAAACACTCAGGGCCTGCTCGAGGTGACCTTGAGAAGCATAGAGCTCCGCCATGGTCGCCGTCGACATACCAGGCGACTCTGGCACGGCAGGCATCTCTCGCGACGAAGGCGTCGAAGCCACCGGTTCCACAGACGGTTCTGAGTCGACACTCATCGGCTGAGTCGTACCGCGTTCCGATGTCTCGAGCGGCGTCTCCTCGTTAACCGTCTCTCGAGAAACAGGACTCTCGGTAGAGTCCATGATTTCCCTCATCTGCCTTTTCATCACGCCGGTCGGAAAGCTTTGTTCGATTTCTTCCTGGATAGCTCGCGCTTCATCCGATACGGGCGCCGAGCCACTTATCTCAGATACTTGTCGTCCCACTAATTTCGAAGGAGGCTTGGGCTCTTCTTGCGGCGTTTCTTCAAATTCAAAAACTTGCTCTCTCTCTGGCCCGACCGACTGCGGGATAGGCCCCTCGGTCAGGGTCGGCTCCAAAAGCTGCTCTCTTTCAGAGCTAGGCGGCTCCTCCAACAGGGTTGGCTCAACTTCCGTTTCGGGTGTCTCCGGAAACTCAATTGCAGAAGGATCTTCCATTACTGGAAGTGGCGGTGGTGGCGGTGCAGCTTGAGGCGAACCCGGCTCCGATCCAGCGGGAACTCCATCCAATTGTGCCTCGAGTTTTTGCACCCGTTCCGCTAGATCTGCATCTTCCGGTGCAAG